>DATIPV010000505.1:0-2087 GCA_035471525.1 Robiginitalea sp. | reverse complement strand
GGTTTTCTGCTAACACAGGCCTTAAAACCCGATTACGACGGTACGCGGCCCCTGGCGGGGGTGCAAGACTCGGTAAGGGTCCTGTACGACCCCTACGGCATCCCCCATATTTACGGGAGCACGGAGGCCGATGCGTTCCGGGCCCTCGGGTATGTGCACGCCCAGGACCGCCTCTGGCAAATGGAGCTGCTGCGTCGGGTTGCCATAGGAGGGCTTTCGGAGGTTTTCGGACCCGACCAGCTCAATACAGACCGTTTTTTCCTGAGCCTGGGCATAGATGAATCCAGCAGGGCCGCCATCGGGGAACTGGACCCCGCCTCCCAGGAGTACCTTCTGGTAACGGCGTATCTGGATGGGGTGAATGCTTTCATTGCGGAGGGCCCCACCCCACCCGAATTTTACCTGACCGGACTGGACAAGACGCCTTTCCAGCTGGAGGATGTGTATAATTCGCTGGGCTATATGGCCTTCAGTTTTGCCATGGCCCATAAAACGGATCCTTTTCTGACCGAAATGGGCCGGCGGCTGGGCCCTGCCTACCTGGAGGAGCTCTTGCGGGAAGAGCCCGGGAGCACCACCTTTATCCGTTCCCACGTTTCCCGCGATACCGCCGGGGTAGCCTATGCAGCCTCTTCGAAAATAAGGCGGCTGCTCGAAGGCCTGCCGCTGCCTGCCCTGGAAGGCAGCAATGCCTGGGTGGTCGGTCCTTCCAAGACCCAAAGCGGCAAGGTTCTTTTTGCGAACGACCCGCATATCGGCTTTGCCCAGCCTTCGGTTTGGTTCGAAGCCCACCTGGCCACCCCGTCTTACGAGCGGTATGGCTACCACCTGGCAGGCATCCCCTTTCCGCTCCTGGCCCACAACCGCCGCAATGCCTACGGGATGACCATGTTTGAAAACGACGACATCGACTTTTACCGGGAAACCACCGACCTGCAGGACAGCAACCGATACCTGCGCCCGGAAGGGTGGAAAACCTTCCAGCGGATCGAGAAGACCATCCGGGTAAAGGGTTCAGACCCGGTGCCTTTCTCCTATCGGCGTTCGGACCTGGGCCCCCTGATGAACGACTTAATCAGGGAGCTGGAAGGCGGAAGCCCTGTGAGCATGTCGTGGGTGTATACCCAGGGCCCCAACCAGGTGCTTCAGTCCCTCAACCGCATTGCCCACGCAGCCGACCTGTCTGGTTTTGAGCAGGCCGTCCGCCAGATCCACGCCCCGGGCCTCAACGTTATGTACGGCGACGCCGATGGCAATGTCGCCTGGTGGGCCGCTGCACGGCTGTACCGCTTGCCCGATTCGGTCTCCACGAAACTCGTCCAGGAGGGCGCTCAGGCCGGACCCGATTTTTTCAGGCCGGTTCCTTTCTCAGAGAATCCGAAGGCGATTAACCCGCCCTGGGGTTATGTCTATTCCGCCAACAACCAGCCCGACAGCACGGGGGCCGGCTATATCCCCGGGTATTACCTGCCTGAAAACCGGGCCCTGCGGATAACGGAGCTCCTGGAAGCACGCGACGACTGGGACCGGGAAGCTATGATGGAAATGATAACGGACGACACCTCCCCGGTAAACCCGAAAATCGTCTCCAACATGGCCAAGTACCTGGATGTAAAACAGTTGAACGCAAGCCAGATTGAATGCGTGGATGCCCTTAACAAATGGCAGGGCGATTATCCCCTGACGAGTTCCGAAGCCCTGCTCTTCCATCGCTGGATCTATTACTTCCTGCGCGATACCTTTGCCGACGAGATGGGCGAGGAAGGGTTCAAAACCTTTCTGGGCACCCACCTGATCAAACGCATGATTGCCGTAATGGCCATGCGCGAGGAATCTGTCTGGTGGGACGATACCCGTACCGCCGATACCGTCGAAGACAAGGCGGCCATTATCGGGCGCTCTTTCCAGGAGGCCATGGAATCGGTGTATCGCGATTTTGGTAAAGATCCCGGCGACTGGAGCTGGAGCCGGGTGCACGAGCTGGAACACAAGCATCCCATTGGTACGATGGCTCTTTTCAGGCCTTTGTTCAATGTGGGGCCCTTCCCGGTGCCGGGCAGCCAGGAAGTGATCAACAACATGGCCTT
>DATIPV010000504.1:0-3408 GCA_035471525.1 Robiginitalea sp. | reverse complement strand
CTCGGGGGTATATTTCTATATCTTTGAGTACGAATTGAATCAAAGGAAAACCACCCAGAGCGGTTACCTTTATCTCGGCAATAAATAGTGAACATGCGCGCAAAAACACGACTGTTTATCTGGTGCTTCCTGGGGCTTGGGTCGGTTATGGGCTTCTCCCAGCAGGACGCCCAGTACACCCAGTATATGTACAATACCATGACCGTGAACCCGGCTTATGCCGGTTCGAGGGGGCAATTGAGCCTCGCCGCCCTCTACCGGTCTCAGTGGGTCGGTCTGGAAGGCGCTCCCAAGACCTTTACGCTCAACCTGCATTCTCCCATCCTGAATTCGCGCGTGGGCTACGGGTTATCCGTGGTAAATGACAACATCGGGGACGGGGTGGTTCAGGAAACCTATATCGATGCGGTGGTTTCGTATACCATCGATGTTTCGCGCGACGCCAAGCTTTCCTTTGGCCTGAAGGGCGGGGGAAACCTGTTGAGCCTCGACTTCAACGGCCTGCAGAAATACCAGGAAGAATTTGTGGATTCCGATAATATCGACAACAAGTTTACCCCGAATTTCGGGGTGGGCGTGTATTACCATACGGATCGCTTCTACGCCGGCCTTTCGGCTCCCAACCTGTTGGGCTCCAAGCATTTTGATAATTCTGCGGGGGATTCCAACAATTTCCTGTCGGTAGACCGCATCAATTTTTACATGATTACCGGCTACGTTTTTGACCTGAACGGCAACCTCAAATTCAAGCCGGCCTTACTGACCAAGGTAGTGAGCGGGGCACCCCTGCAGCTCGACCTCTCAGGCACCTTTCTGTTCAACGAGAAATTTTCTTTCGGGGCAGCATACCGATGGGATGCCTCCGTAAGCGGCCTGCTCGGTTTTCAGCTCAATGAACAACTCATGATCGGGCTGGCGTACGACCGGGAGACCACCGATTTGGGCGGAACGCGCTTCAACGATGGTTCCTTTGAGTTGTTTGTGCGCTGGGAACTGTTGAAATCGTACGGACGACTTGTTTCACCGCGCTTCTTCTAAACCCTGAGATTCATGAAGAAAACCAGCTTCCTCCTCATTGTCCTGATCCTGGCAAGCAGCCTGCTTCCGGCTCAGCAGCAGCGGGTAAACCAGGCCGACCGTGCTTATGAAGCCTACTCCTTCAAACCGGCCCAGGATATCTACCGGAAAGTACTGGACCGCGGATTTGAATCGGCCGACCTGTTCAAAAGGTTGGGGAATGCCTATTATTTTACCGCTGAATACGCCGAGGCTGCCAAGATGTACGGGCAGCTGATCGAAAAATACGAAACAGAAGCAGGGCCCGATTACTATTTCCGCTACGCCCAGGCCCTGCGCAGTACCGGAGACTATGCACAGGCCGATGCCATAATGGAACGCTTTGTAGCCATGAGCCGCGCGCTGGCCGATGCCAGGGCCGGGCTCTACGAAGCCGAGCGGGACTATATGGCCGAGATAGAGGCCAATTCGGGACGTTATAATACGGACACTTTTCCCTTTAACACGGAGTATTCCGATTTTGGCCCTGCCTTCTACAAGTCGGGCCTGCTATTTTCGTCAGACCGCGATACCGGTAGCCTGGCCCGCTACAGGCACACCTGGAACCAGCGCGATTTTCTCGACCTGTATGAAGTCTATACAGACAGTTCCTCCAACCGGAAACCCGTAAAGCTTGAGGCCCTCAACACCCGGTATCACGAATCGACCTCCGTGGTAAGCCCAGACGGCTCCACCCTGTATTTTACGCGGACCAACCAGGAGAACGAGAAACGGGCTGCCGACCAGGAAGGTGTGGTTCGGCTCAAGATCTACCGGGCCCGGCTGATCGACGGGGTTTGGGGTGAGATCGAAGAACTCCCCTTTAACGACGACAGCTATTCCGTGGCGAATCCGGCACTCAGCCCCGATGGGCGCGTGCTTTACTTTGCGTCTGACATGGCGGGCAGCCGCGGACAATCCGACCTGTGGAGCGTACAGGTCAGGGACGACGGCACTTTCGGTGCTCCGCAGAACCTGGGGCCGAAAATCAATACAGAAGCCCGCGAAACCTTTCCTTATGTGACATCGGGCAATATCCTCTACTTTTCTTCCGATGGGCACCCGGGCCTGGGCGGGCTGGATATTTTCGCCACCAAACTGTCGTATCTGCCCTATGGGGGGAAAGTCCTGAATGTCGGCAGGCCGGTTAATTCGGAAATGGATGACTTCACCTACATCATCTCAGAGGCCACCAAAAAAGGTTATTTCGCGTCGAACCGGCCCGGGGGAACAGGCGACGACGACCTATACAGCTTTGTCGAGACACGGCCGCTGCAGTTTGAGTGCATCCAATCCATTACGGGAACGGTGCGCGACAAGATAACCAATGAGTTGCTGGTAGGTGCCACGGTACGGGTTATTGACGAGAACAACGACGAAATCGGCTCGAGCATTACCGATGCCGACGGAAACTACGAGATTACACTCGATTGCAACCAGGGCAACTTTGTACGGGCATCCCGGGAGGGTTACATCCCTGCCGAGGAATACCTGGGCGTGTCGGACGGCAAGCCCCGCATCATCGATTTCTACCTGGAACCGGAATCTGTTTTGGCCGGATATGGAGACGACCTTGCCAAGCTGCTGCAGCTGAGCACGATTTACTTTGACTTCGATAAGTGGAATATCCGTCCGGATGCGGAAGTCGAAATCCAAAAGGTGATTGCGGCCCTGGAGAAATATCCCAGCCTGAAACTTAAGGTGAACTCCCATACCGACAGCCGCGGGCCCGACGCCTATAATCTGTGGCTGTCGCAGAAGCGGGCCGATGCGACGGTACAGTATATGATCTCGAAAGGGATTGCAGCCGAGCGGGTTTCTGGCGAGGGATTCGGGGAAACACGCCTGATCAACCGCTGCACCAACGGGGTCAGATGTGCCGATACCGAGCACGAACTGAACCGACGTTCGGAGTTCATCATTATGGAGTAATGTCGGATTGCCCCTACTCAAACAGGTTGATTTCAGGGGGCTAATCGACCAGCTGCACGGCGTGAAAAACCCCTCTGCGGGGTAGGTAAACTGCATTTTTCATACGGTTTACCCGCCTTTCCCCTCACTTCACAACAAAAGTTTACCCCGGGCCGGGCACTCGGCTATATTTGTTTGCGTGGATTACTATGGAGTAGTATGTCCACGGGCAAAAAGCCGATTATGCAGCACTTCTTACTGAAGAAAATAGCACCGCTTTTCCTCCTGCTTCTGCTTTTCCCCATGGCGGGACAGGCACAGCAGACCTTTTTGGATCAATTCGGCAACCTTGCATACAACAATAACGACGGCACGCAGAATTTCAGTTCCAACTGGATCGAATATGGAGACAACAATTCGCCTTCCGGGGGAACCATGAGC
>DATIPV010000503.1:0-2114 GCA_035471525.1 Robiginitalea sp. | reverse complement strand
TGCCGGTGCCCGGCCAATATACCCCCTGCGGGGACCTCAACGAACTGACCGGCGGAAAGGCCTGGTCTCTATCCTAGATCACTTTGAAGCGAAGACAATTTGTCAGAAACACAGGGCTGGCGTCGGCATTTGCCGCTGCAGGTCCATTTTCGTTCGGGCAGCAGCAGCGCCTGCCGGAAAGCAATCCCTTTCACCTCGATTTTGCTCCTCATCTGGGGATGTTCCGGAACAGTGCGGGAGAAGATCCCCTGGACCAGCTCAACTTTATGGCCGACGCAGGGTTCCGGGCATTTGAAGACAACGACATGCGCAACCGGCCCGAACCGGTCCAAACGGCGATGGCCCGGGTAATGGCCGACCGCGGTATGCGCATGGGCGTTTTTGTGGCGCACACTATCTATTGGAACGAACCCAATCTGGCGTCGGGCGATCCGGAACTCCGGAAGCAGTTCCTGGATGAAATCAGGGCTGCGGTGCCCGTGGCAAAGCGCGTACAGGCCACCTGGATGACGGTAGTGCCCGGCCACCTCGATTTACACCTGAACCTGGGATACCAGACGGCCCATGTCGTGGAAAGCCTCCGCCAGGCGTCAGCTATTCTGGAACCTCACGGGTTGGTTATGGTCCTGGAACCGCTTAACTTCCGAAACCACCCCGGCATGTTCCTGAGCGGCTCTGCCCAGGCTTATGAGATTTGTAAAGCCGTGGGCTCTCCCGCCTGCAAGATCCTCTTCGACATCTACCACCAGCAGATTCAGGAAGGGAACCTGATTCCAAATATCGAAGCCTGTTGGGACGAAATCGCCTATTTTCAGATCGGGGACAACCCGGGCCGAAATGAACCCACCACAGGGGAGATCAACTATCAGAATGTCTTTAAATTCATTGCCGGGAAGGGATACACGGGCATCCTGGGGATGGAACACGGCAATAGCGGTTCCGGTTCAGAAGGAGAGAAAAGGGTTATTCAGGCCTACCGGGAGGTAGATCCCTAGTCCATTCGTCGATTTTTTGAAAATCAGCGTGCATTTCATCGAAAAATGGAGGCGCGAGTTAGGTAGTTAATCCGATAAATTGTACATTTCATCGAGAAATTAATATGCAATTTATCGTTTTGTAACCCTTAAAATCGAATTAAATGCCCCCGATCGATTCCTACCTGTACGTACTTCTGAGCTATATTTTGGTGTATTCCCTGGTGCAATTTGTCTACAGCCGGTTCCGCAACCGCCTTTCGGACGATCATTAAACCGAGTTCCTGAACGAGGCCAGCCGGCAACTCGTTTTCTTTAACACATATTTTTCAACTTCACGGCATCCGGCAGGGGCCAGAGGCTCGTATATCCATAGAACTCACGCCAGGAGCATGGATTACTACGTAACATTCCTTCTTATCTATGTCGCTGTGTTTCTGATTACCAGAAGCGTGGTAAGGCCCTTCCTCAAGGACTAAAGGATCCTTTGCCAGCAAACAGCATGCCGCATGCCCTTTGGGCCTTCTGAGCCCTATTCGACCGTAATCAGTCCGGAATTCATTTTTTTCAGCCTTTTAAACCATTACGGGCAGGGGCCCTGAACGCCAAACAGCCTGCCCTAAAAAAATAAACCGAACAGCATCGCAAGGAAGGTCTGTTCGGTCTATCCCGGGCGCCCGGTAATCGTCAAACTGTACGGCCCCTGGGCGTATGATTTTGAATTGCCACCGGATGTCAATCTAGGTAGTTCCCCCGAAACCTAAAAATCGAACTCGTACCAAAACCAACACGTTGGTCAGGTTATACCGATGCGCAAAACGCCCTGACGTAGCTGTTACTTAATAACAAACTCCTGAGGCCGTACTTGAGTTTGACACTATTTCAAAGACTCTTTATAAACTCACCAGGGTGCGCAGCGGGAGGGCGTTGAAACGTCCCACCAGCTTAATGCTGTTACCCCGGGCATCCGACAGCAGCATATTCATTTCCCCGGATACCTCCCACTCGGTTGCATGGCTTATGGAAATGCTTCCCGATTCGGTAAAAAAGGGCCTGCTATCGTCATTAATCAAATCTGCATAGCCGAAAACTGATTCAAATTTTGGGTGAAACCGCTTGCTGCGGGATGTCACTTCGTAA
>DATIPV010000502.1:0-2794 GCA_035471525.1 Robiginitalea sp. | reverse complement strand
CCCATTTCGCCAAGGGCCTCTGCATACTGTCGCAACTGCATGCGGTCTTCCGCTTTTGGCTTTCCGGTTTTGTAATCTATCAGGGCCGCTTCGCCCCCGCGGATCACCAGCCGGTCGGGCCTCAAAAGTAGACCATTTTTGTCAAAAATGTCCTTTTCATTATACACCTGCCAGCCACCGGCGAAGTAGGGGCTGAGAAGGGGGTGCTCTACCAGCTTGCGGCACAGGGCTTCGAAACCGCCCTGGTGCGAAACCGACAGCAGTCCTTCAGACAGGAGCTGCCTGGAGGCTGTTTCTATATCGCCTGCATCTTGTATCAAGCTCAGGCCGTAATGCAGAAAAGCGCCGTACTGCCGGGCTGCTTCCTGCCGGGAGTCCCACAGGGCACTGGCCCGCGTCACTATGTGGAGGGAGAGCTGGTCCTGGGCGGTGTGCCGGAGCGGCACCATTTTGCGAACCGGTCTTTCCCGTCTTTCTCCCGAAGGATTGAGCCGGCCAAACCGGTAGCGCGGCTCCCCGGGTTTCCAAAGCCCCTTTTCGCGCAAATAATCGGAATACAGACCTGCATAACTGCGGGGTGCGCCGGTCTTGCCAGATGCCTCCTCCCGCGTTATCACGAAAAGGGCTTCCACAGCCCTTGTATGGGCCACGTACAAGACATTAAAGGCATCCAGCTCGAGCTTTTCCCGGTCGTCCCGGAAAATAGCCGCTTCCCCGGGCCCGTAGCTTTCCACTTCCTTTTTCTTGCTTACCTGCAGGAAGGGGAATCCGCAATGGGCTTCTGCCTCCACGGGAATCCAGAGCTTGGCCTGAAATTCCTGATGTATCGGAGTGTGCGCAAACGGAAAAATGACCACCGGAAATTCCAGGCCTTTTGATTTGTGAATGGTCATCAGCCGCACAGCCGGAAGGTCTTCCGGGGCGGAAATGCTCAGGGAGTCCTGTTTCAGGTCCCAGTAATCAAGGAAGGTGCCGATCGACCCATCGGTGGTAAAGCCTACCTCCAGGGCCTGGTCCAGGAGGAATATGAGGTAGGCGTCCGACTCGCCCCCCAGGGCGAATTGCCGGACGGCGTATTCCAGAATGTCGTACACGGGGCTCCGGGAAAGCAGGGATGCCGTAAAACGATACGTGTCGGAGAGGAGTCTGTCAACGGCGTGCAGGTGACCGGCGATCCAACTATGCGTATCCCTGCCCTCCGGGGCCAGGTATTCGAGGATGCCGTATCGGTGGTTGAGGTCGTCGGGCAGGCTCAGGTGCCTGAGCAGCGCGATCAGGAACCGGACTGCGGGGTGGTTTTTCAGCAAAAGGGTTTCGGATGAAACCACAGGCACTCCGGCTTTCATCAGGTGGGCCGACAGCAGGACGCCTTCCCGCCGTGTGCGCGTAAGCACACACACGGCGTCGTGGGGATAACCGGCCGTTTCCAGTTCCCTGATCAGTTCCAGGCACCTGTCCAGATAGGCTTGTTCGGGGTGGGCCGTTGCGGCATCCAGAAATTCGAGGCTCACCAACCCTGTCTCTTCCGAGTCGGGCTTTTGCCGGTTGCCTTTCAGGAATAGCGACCGGTACGATTCGCTGCCCAGATGCCTGCTGGCATGGCTGAAAAAGCCGTTGTTGAATTCGATCACCGTTTGCCGGCTGCGGAAATTGATCGGCAGGTCATAAAGGGTTGGCGGGAAGACAAACGGCCCCGGACTGTCCAGGAGATTCAGCAATTGCTCGGCCTTGCCTCCGCGCCATCGGTAGATTGCCTGCTTGGCGTCGCCTACCAGGACCACCGACCCGCGGCGCCCCTGTTCATCTTCCCCTTCCAGGGCGTTCCCTATCAGCGGGATGAGGTTCTGCCATTGGAGACCGGAGGTGTCCTGGAATTCATCGATGAAATAATGGCGGTATTTTTCGCCGAGCCGTTCATAGATGTACGGCACAGGTTGTTCGGCCAGTTCCCGGGCTATGATGGAGTTGAAACGGGCGATGGGCAGAAGGCTATCCTCGCGCTGAATGCGTTCGAGCTCCCGTTCGAGCAATCCCAGAACCGTGAAGGGCACCAGGTTCGAGGCAGCATTCACCAGGAAGTTTCGCCGGTTGACAAGCTTCCGGATCTGGTCGAAGCTGCTGCTGAATTCAGGGAGGAGGGCATCCAGGATCTTTTTCTTTGCCTCCGGGGTTTTGCCCGAATACAGGGGTTCTTCCCCGAAGCGCTGTTTCCATCCGGCTTCGAAATTCTGATCGAAGGCTCCCCCGGCCACGTTATGCACAAAATCCGGAAAGTACCCATTTTTAAAATCGAGCCGATCCAGGCCTTCTTGCCCGATCCGCTCCTGCAAGGCAATGGCCTTGCGCAGGAGATCTGCCTCGCAGTTGTGCAACTGATCCTGCAGGCGGCGTCGCAGGTCCATAAAATCTTCCATCTGTTTGCCCTCAAACCCGCTGAGGAAAGGGAACTGGTTTTCGTCGAACAGCAATTTCCCGGTTTCGAACAGATCCCTGCTGATATCCCAGCTCCGGTCTTCGGCAGACTTTTCCAGCGCAAAATCGATCAGCACCCGGGTGAGCTCCGTTTCTTCCCCGGCTTTCTGGATCAGCGCATCCACGGCCCGCTGCAACAGGCTGTCGATGTCGAGAACCACTTCGAAATGGGAGGGGAGGTTCAGGTCCCTCGCAAAGGTGCGCAGGATCCGATGGTTGAATTTGTCGATGGTGGAAACGTCGAAAAAGGCATAATTGTGCAGGATCTCCTGTAGGACGCGGGCCGAGCGTGCCCGGAGCGACTCCCAGTCTGAGCCCGTCG
>DATIPV010000501.1:0-6621 GCA_035471525.1 Robiginitalea sp. | reverse complement strand
TTTCAATGCGGTTTGTCCCTTCCGGAGACACCAGCCCGACGGGCTGGCTTGCGGGGTTCGGCCCGCAGGCCGAGAGGAAGGCAAACAGGGCGGCCATTCCCCAAAGACTAGCTGTTCTCATGGTTGAATGCATAAAAAAGGGACCGCATCAGCCCCCCGGATTACATATCGTTCGAGACGGGCGAATCCCATCAGAGGGTACGCAGGTATTCCGCCACAGCGCGCGCGTCTTCTTCCGAGAGGTTCTGGTTGATCATGATCATCCCGTTGTATTCCTCAAAAAGGGCTTTTGCGATCGGGTCTTCCTTGAGCATCCCGTTGGGGTTCAGTATCATGTTCATGACCCACTCGGGGCTTCTCCGTTCATATATACCGGCCAGGGCAGGGCCTATCATCCGCTGATTGGCCTGGTGGCAGGCAACGCAGATGGTGCTGAACTTCGTCTGGCCCCGGGCGGCGAGTTCCTGATCGATCTCAGAGCTGAAAGCCACTGAAGTAACCGGCCCAACCCCCTTGTTGCTGAGGTCTGCAGGAATCCCGTCAGATGGGGTTTGGGCAGCAGGAGCCTCTTTTTTGGCGCGGCTCATTTCAAAGCCGTTATCCTTTTTTTCTTCTTTCTTTTCTCCGCAGCCGGCGATTAAAAGGGCTGCTGCGCCAAAGGCAATCATTTTGATCATGGGTCTGACGAATTAGGTCCCAAATATAAGGATTAGGCCTTTAATGCGACTCGCATACAAATTGAATCGCCCGGGCCTCATTGTAATAAACGGCGCCGGGCTGATAGAACCCTACGTGGCCGCCGAAGGCCGGGCGCTCGAAAAAGAGATTGGGGTTCCCGGCTCCCGAAGACTCCGGATAGCAATCGGGCCCCAGAAAGCTGTCGTTATCGGCGTTGATGAGCAAGGTGGGCACCGCGATCTTTCCCAGCAGGGGCAGGCAGCTGCAACGCCGGTAGTAATCCAGGGCATCCACGAAACCGTGGGCCTGGCTGGTGTAGAGGTCGTCAAAATCTTTCAGGCTGCGCACCCGGGCGAGCATTTGATCGGTTATGCGGTCTGGGAAAAGCCGTTGTTTCGCCCGGAGCTTGGCGCGCAGGTTGTTCAGGAAACTATGCGAGTACAGGCTGTTGCGGGGCTTGTTGAGCTGGCGAAGCGAATCGTGAAGGTCGCAGGGCACCGAAATGGCCACAGCCGCTTTGATTCGGGCCGCGGCATCGGGCTCCTCGCCCAGGTATTTCAAAATCAGGTTCCCCCCCAGGCTGAAGCCCTTCAGGAATACCTCCTCATAGGAATAGGCCCTGTCCAGGTGGTCCAGCACTTCTTTCAGGTCTTCGGTGGCGCCCGAGTGATAGGAGCGGTACAAGCGGTTGGGCTCCCCGCTGCAGCCCCTCAGGTTAACGGCACAGACGTCAAAGCCGGCATCGCTGAATACGCGGGCACTTCCCAGCATGTATGGGCGCTGCGCATTGCCTTCCAGGCCGTGCAGCAAAACCAGGACACGCCGGCTGCGCTGCCCGGTGCGGCTCCAGTCCAGGTCCATGAAGTCTCCGTCGGGAAGCTCGAGCCGCTCCCGTTGCTGGCCTTGGATTGCCACCTTTCTGAACACTGCCGAATAGATCGTGGAGAGGTGGCCGTTGCGAAACAGGAACGGGGGGTTATAGGCAGAAGGAACCAGGGGCATAACGACTCAGGAATACCGCTTCAACAACCCGGCCTGTTCGGTAACAGCCTCCCGGAATTCCCTGCGCAACTTTTCAACCAGCTCGCGCACCGGCAGCACATCTGAGATACCGGCCACGCCCTGCCCGGCCGACCAGATAGTTTTCCAGGCTTTGGCCTCGGTGTCGAGTTCTTTGCCAAAATCGATCTTGGTATCTTTTTTCAGGTCTTCAGCCGTAAGGCCGGCTGCCTGCAGGCTTTTTGCCATGAAATTGGCCGGCACTCCCGATACCGCCGCGGTGTAAACGATGTCGCTTGCACCCGCGTCGATGATCATCTGGCGGTAAGCCGGCGGGGCGAGACTTTCCTCTGTATTGATGAAACGGGTGCCCATATAGGCCAGATCGGCCCCCATCTGCAGGGCCGATGCCACATCCCTTCCGGAGCTGATGCAGCCGGCGAGCAAAATGGTCTTGTCGAAAAACGACCGCACTTCGGCAATCAGGCTCATGGGGTTCTGGGTGCCGCCGTGGCCACCGGCCCCTGCCGAGACCAGGATGAGCCCATCCACCCCTGCCCCCGCTGCTTTTTCGGCATGGCGCTTCTTGATGACGTCGTGAAAGACCAGGCCCCCGTAGCTGTGAACGGCATCCACTACTTCCGAAACCGCGCCCAGGGAGGTAATTATCAGCGGCACGCGGTGTTTGATGCACAATTTTAGGTCGGCCTCGAGCCGTTCGTTTGTCGGGTGTACGATCAGGTTAACCCCAAAAGGGGCCGCCGGTCGTCCCGTCTCGGCCTCAAAGGCCTCAAGGGTTTTCTTTATCTGCACCAGCCAGGCCTCGAACCCTTCGCTGCTGCGTTGATTCAGGGCCGGAAAGGTGCCTACAATCCCGCTGGTGCAACAGGCGGTTACCAGTTCGGGGTTCGAAATCAGAAACAACGGAGCTGCCACAACCGGCAGGCTCAGGCGATCGATAAAAGAGGCTTTGGTTCCCATACAGATTGAGTCGGCCCTAAAAATACGCATTAAATTCCCGTAATTTTGACCCGTGCACAAACATTCGCCCATGTATCTCAAACCCTTCGAAGTGCGCTGGAGCGACCTGGACGCCAACCGGCACCTGGCCAACAGCGCCTATATCAATTTTATGAGCCATGCCCGCGTGGCCTATTTTCACGAGAACGGAATTAAACTGGAAGTACTGGCAAAACACCACCTGGGCCCCATAATTTTCTACGAACACATTTATTACTTCAAGGAAGTGTTGCCGGGAAAGGTCGTTCGCGTATCAGTCGAATTTATGGGGTTGAGTGCCGACGGCATGCTCTTTGAATTCCACCACAATTTCTACGATGAAGCCGGCAGGAACCTGGCCCATTGCGAGATGATGGGCGGATGGATAGACCTCGACAAACGTTCGCTTACCCCGCTGCCCGGGGAAGTCCTGTCGACCTTCGATGGGATGGAGAAAGCAGCGGAATTCCGCACGCTTACCCGTCAGGATACCCGGCGGAACCTCAAACGCCCGAAACCCCTGGCCTAGACCGGCGGCTGGCCAGATATACCCCCGCGAAAACGAGAATTGTGGCGAACAGGTCGAGCAGGCCAAAGGTGTCGCGCCCGCTGATCAGGGCGTAGGCGATGCCGATAATGGGCTGGGCGTAGATAAATACACTCAGGGTGGAAGCCTTGAGCTGTGTAAGGGCAAACACGTTGAACAGGTAGGTCATAAAGGTGGTGCCGACAACCACAAAGGCGATGGCCCACAGCCCCTCCGGGGGGATGGATGCCCAGCGGATCTCCAGGAATTCGGGTAGGGTAACCGGCAGGTTCATCACGAAAGCGAGGGTAAACAACCACCGCATCAGCACGAAGGGATGGTATTTCTCGGTCAGTTTTTTAGCCAGGATCAGGTACAGGCCGTAACAGGTGGCATTCAGGATGAACAGGGCGTTTCCGAGCGGTATGTTGGGTGCGTTCATGCCGCGGGGCTCGTTCATGACAATGAGGGCAAGCGCCCCTGAGAATCCCAGGAATATGCCCAGCAGGCGCGGGCGCGTCAGGCGCTCCCTGATGAGAAAAAAGGAGAGGATTGCCACGATAATGGGGGTTACCGTAACCAGGATGGCGCTGTTGACCGGGGTGGAAAGCTCCAGGCCTTTGAAAAAGGAGAGCATATTGATCACCATGCCGAAGAAGGAACAAACCAGCAGCCGGCCCCAATCCCTTTTCTCGATGGCCTGGCGCGGCCCCAGGGGGGAAATGAGCCAGAACAGGATGGTAGCCCCGGCCACGCGCAGAAAGATGAACCCGAATGCCTGTACGTAATGGGGCATCACCCCCTTGGCAATCGTATGGTTCAACCCATAGATGGTGGTGGCGGCCGTGGCGGCGAGTATGGCAAGGGTCCTTCGGCTCAAGAGTGGAGGGCTTCCCGGGCGGCGGCCACGGTTTTAGGGGCATTCCCGATGAATAGCTTTCCGCCGGCCAGGATAACCGGGCGTTTGAGGAAGGTGTAGTGCTCCAGCAGCAGGGCCCTGAAATCGGCCTCTGAAAGCCCCTTGTCCTTCAGGCCCCTCTGTATATAGAGCCGGGCACGCTTGTTGATCAGCGCTTCGTAGGAGCCGGCCAGGCGATGCAGCCCGTCGAGCTGGTCGGCACGTAAAGGTTCGGCGCCTATATCCTGGAGGATCAGCCCGGATTCCGTTCCGAGTTCACGTAGAATGCGGCGGCAGGTATCGCAACTGCTCAGGTAATAGATTTTTTTCATACGAAGGCTGTTTTGTATCCCTGCCAGTCCAAAAGCACGCCATCAGCTGCCCTGTTTCGGGCGCAGCCCGGCAGCGAGCAGGGGCGATACGCGCTCGTAGGGCAGGGTCAGGGTTATCGGCCCGTCGGCATAGGAGGCAATTTCGTAGGGGTTGTAGTGGAGCTCCAGGCCTTCGGCGGTAAAACCCATGTTTTCGGGAAGGTGGAACCGGTTTCCGTCAAACATGAACCCCGTGTCGTTGATCCCGGCTTCGCGGGGTATTTGGTTGGCTTCCCGGAAGGCTTTCTCTCCCAGGCGCTCCAGGGCATTCCAGTCTGAGAAGAGTTGATCGTTGCCGAGCTCCTCGCCCGTGGCCTTTCCGAAATTCAGATACCGGGTAGTCGACAAGCCGTGTGCCCCACCGGTAAAAATGTATGTTTCCAGTTTCAGGCTCAGCAGGCCGGCATCTTCATAGGTCACCAGGCCTTCTATGCTCGCTTCCCAACCAATGAGCTCGTCCGGAAATTGTTCCTGCACTTTCCGGAATCCGGAACCGAAAGCCTCAATGGCTTCCGGAATTCCGGTGGCGTAGCGGGTTTCGTCGTAGTCGAGCAGTTCAATGACCTCCTCGCGGATGGCGCGGTTCACGTTCCGGCCCAGGGGGGTGGTCTCCAGGGCTTCCGGCACAGCCACCCGCACCGACGGACAGGCCTCACAGACCTTGCCCAGATATTCCCTTGGGTGCCATTCCGTCTTGATTTCCCCTTTGCAACCCCACAGGGCAATAGTCAGGATAAACAGCAGCCTACGATGCATGGCAATCTGGATTGGTTCGGCCAAAAGTACGATTTCCAGTCAGATTTTTACGCCACTTCTGGCAGCCGGGGCTATGGACCTGTAAACGATGCAACCGGGGTTGGCTCAGACCCGGGAGTTCGGTAGCTTTGCGATACCTGTAAATTCCTCCGTATGAAAAGCGACCTCCGTTTCAATTCCAGGACCATACACGGCGGGCAGCAGCCCGATGCGGCCTACGGGGCTGTGATGCCCCCGGTCTACCTGAGTTCCACCTTTGCCCAGACGGCCCCGGGCGAGCACAAAGGGTACGAATATTCCCGGAGCGGCAACCCGACGCGTCACGCCCTGGAGGCATCGCTGGCCAGCATCGAGAACGGGACAGCCGGCCTGGCCTTCTCCAGCGGCCTGGCTGCCATGGATGCCGTGCTCAAGCTGCTCAGTCCGGGAGACGAGGTGCTCGCCAACCGCGATCTCTACGGCGGCAGCTACCGGCTTTTCAGGCGCGTCTATGAGCCCCTGGGGATCGGTTTCCGCTTTGAGGACCTCGGACAGCCCGAACGGCTGCACCGGGCCATAAGCCCGCGTACCCGGCTGATCTGGATTGAATCTCCGACCAACCCGATGATGAACATTCTGGACATTGCAGGCCTGGCTGCCCTGGCCCGCGAAAGGGGAGCGCTGCTGGCGGTAGACAACACCTTTGCCAGCCCGTATCTGCAGCAGCCGCTCGACCTGGGTGCCGACATCGTGATGCACTCTGCCACCAAATACCTGGGCGGGCACAGCGATGTGGTTGCCGGGGCGTTGATAGTTAGGGACCCGGAACTGGGCGGGCGCCTGGCCTTCATACAGAATGCCAGCGGGGCCGTCCTGGGCCCCATGGACTCTTACCTGGTGTTGCGGGGCATCAAGACCCTGCACGTACGCATGCAGCGCCATTGCGAAAACGGGCGGGCCATTGCCGAATACCTTGCCGGCCATCCGGCGGTCGAGCAGGTTTTCTGGCCGGGACTGCCCGATCACCCGGGCCATGAGCTCGCCAAAAGGCAGATGCGCGATTTCGGGGGCATGCTTTCTTTCGTCCCGAAAAGGGCCCGGTACGAGGATGCCGTGAACCTGGTTCGCGCCCTTCGGGTCTTTACGCTGGCAGAGTCGCTGGGCGGGGTGGAAAGCCTGGCGGGCCATCCGGCCAGCATGACCCATGCGAGCATACCCCGGGAAGAACGCCTGAAGAGCGGAGTAACAGACGGGCTGATCCGCCTGAGCGTGGGGATCGAAGATGCCGAAGACCTCAGGGAAGACCTGGCCCGGGGCCTTGAGGCGCTGCACATTCGGTGAGGCAGACCACGCCTGTGCGCAGCCGGGCAACAATATTTATCAACTTTTCAAAATAAGGGCTCGAGAATTATGGA
>DATIPV010000500.1:0-8098 GCA_035471525.1 Robiginitalea sp. | reverse complement strand
CGGACTATTATACCAGTGTTAAAAACCGGGAACAATACACTTTTATTACCCAGGACATCCAACTCCGATATCTGGAATACCGGGCCGGCATCCTTTCCGATTCCCAGCAAATTGCCATGGGAAGCCTGGGTAGCGATGCCCGTTACGATGTGGCCTCTGCCCGTGACGTGTACCGGAGAATGATGGCAAAAAAGGCATTCCTCGATCATTTGCCCTTAATTATTCAATCCAAAATAAGAACCATGGAGGTACTTGAAAACCGCCATAATGCGGTTATACGTTTGCAAAATACCATCCTGGAAGAATTGAACTCAAAATAACTGGTAGATGCTCCGTTTCTTCCGCACCTTACGCCAACGCCTGCTCGCCGAAAACCGGCTGAGCAAATACCTGCTGTACGCCCTGGGCGAAATCGTGCTGGTCATGATCGGCATTCTGCTGGCCCTGCAGGTAAATGCCTGGAATGAAGGTCGGAAAGACCGGCGCTACGAGCGCAAAATGCTGGGGGAGCTCCTCGAAGACATGAAACTCGACACGGCCATCCTGAACATCCAGTTCCGCCGAATCGACTGGTTCAGTCAAACCCTCGACCTGCTGGACGCCCAACCAGGTTCCTGGGACGACCTCGACCCCGAGTCGATCCAGTTGTTCGGCGGGGTCTATTTTGTCCAGAACACCAAGGCCGTTGAATCCCTGAAGGCCAGCAGCGTGCAGGTCCCGTTTGACGACGGCCTGCGGAAGCAGATCAATGCCCAGTACCACAACGCCCGGTTCTATCTGGACCTCCTTGCCATGGAAGACAAGAATTTTTCTGAATTCCGGTCGATCCCGCTCCTGAAATCCCAATTCAAAATAGAGAGGAACCCCGATTCGGAAAACTTTGATATTACCCCGGTCCCGGTCGATTTCCAGGCCACCCTAAACTCCCGGGAATTCAGGGATTACCTCCTGCTGCGCAGGTCCCGGGTCCATCGCTGGCGCTGGGCCTATGAGCGCATATACGCCTCTACCCTGCAATGCATGGATTCCATTGCATCCTATTTAACCCCGGCACCCTAGTTCGGCCCTGCCATTTTTGGCTGGCCGGGACTTTCGGCAACTCTAAAGAATGCTGCCTTTCCCACCCCGCCAAGCTAAAAATTTGCTACCTTAAAGGGACTTTAAGCTTTACATCTTGTTGAAGTATAACGGTATGGCCTCCCATAAGAGTCTGCAGGACCAGGACCTGTGGCGCATGCGTACCCAGATCTACAGTCACATGCTGGCAACACGGGGCTGGAAATACCGTTCGTTCCTTCGTTTTCTCAGGCTCTTCAAATACATCAGCTTCGCACCGAAGCGCGGTTCCTTTCTGGAACTCTACTACGTGCTGATGCGGTTTCTCGACGATGTGGTCGATGGAGACGCCCCCCTTCCGGAGGGATACGAAACGCCCCGGGAGTACCTCGAGGAGAAGATCGCTTTTTCACAAAGCCTCAGCAGCCCGCGAGATGCCATAGACCACCTTATGCTGCACTGTTTTGAGCTGGCCAAGGGCTTTGGGGCGGAGTTCGGGCAGGAAACCGGCGATATCCTGAATTCGCTCCTCTTTGACGCAAAGCGCCGGGGTACGTGGCAGGTGTTTCCTGAAACCGTACTGAGGGAACACTTCCACCAAATGGACATACGGGGAACCATCAGGGCCACCCTCAAGATTTTCAGGGACGACCCCTCCAAATACCCCGTTCTGGAACCCCTGGGGCTAGCCTGTCGGTACCAGTACGACATAGAGGACATCGCCTCGGACCTCTCGGAAGGCTATGTGAACATTTGCCGGGAGGAAATCGAAGCCCTGGGAATCGGCCCGGAGGAGCTCAGGGACCCTGCCTCTCCCGGGGTGCAGCGCTGGCTTCGGAAACATGCCCTGGAAGGCATGCAATTGCTCGGGGAACACCATAAGCAGGTTCGGTCCGGGAATTTTTCGCGCCTGGCCCGGGCCACCTTTCCGCTCGTCTATGCCTGGCCGGCCCGAAGGGTATTCTGCGCCACCCTGAACCAAGCCCATACAATGCCAAACCCCGGTAAAAGCCCGTGAAAAATTCTCCCGACATCCGCAACAAAGGCTTCCATCTCACCAAATGGTTCCTGGATTTTGTCGGGGAAGACGGCACCGTAATGATTGCCTATGCGGCCCGCCTTACCTGGCGCGGGATTTCGGTGCCCTACGCGAATATGCTGTGGTACCGGCCCGGAGAACCGGTAAAGGAAAAGAACAGGTACACGCGGGCCCACCTGCCCAAAATCGACCGGGAATCGATCTTGTGGGAAAACCCCGGTTTCAGGGCGGCGGGTATCTGGGAAGCAGTGGCCGGCCCTATCGAGGCCCGTCTGTACGAATCGGACGGCAGGCATGTGGATTGGCGCTGCTTTCAGCCGCGATCGAGAGTAACGCTGAGCCTGAAAGACCGGAAATATACCGGGGAAGGTTACGCAGAGGTGCTTACCATGAATTTTCCGACCTGGGAGATCCCCATGCGGGAACTGCGCTGGGGCCATGTAATTGCCCCGGGGCATTGGGGAGTCTGGATCGAAATGAAAGGGGAGCACGACCGGCAATGGGTCTGGTGGAACGGGGCCTCCGTACCGGACTGTGAAATTACGGACGAAAGGCTTCACCTGCCCGGGCTAGGTTTAACGATTCTCCTGGAGAAAAAGGCAAAGCTGGGCGAAGGGAAGAAAATCCAGAAAGTGGTGTCGAAACTGATGCGCTACCTGCCGGGCTTCAACAAGCTGATCCCGGAGCCCTTCCTGCTTTCAGAGGAGCACAAATGGTGCAGCAAGGCCACAATAACCGGGGCGGGGGAATCGCCCCTGCAGGGATGGGCCGTTCACGAATTCATAAACTTCAACCCGGATGGGATTGGTACTAAGGGCAGAAAATCTCTATAAATCCTTCGGAAAAAAGAAGGTGCTGAGGGGCCTTTCGCTGCAAGTGGAGGCAGGGACGCTCTGCGGCATCGTGGGGGAAAATGGCTCCGGTAAATCCACGCTTCTGAAAATACTGGTAGGGGAATGGAGGCCGCAGCAGGGTTTGGTCCGGGCGGCAGACCGGCTGGGATATTGCCCGCAGCGGGTGGCGCTTTTTCCCCAACTGACCGTGGAGGAGCATTTCAGGTACTTTGGAGCGGCCTACCGCATGTCTGTTGCCGAACGCGACCAACGGCAGGCTCATTTGCTGGAGTATTTCAATTTTGGGAAATACCTGAAAGACCGGGTGGCGCATCTGAGCGGGGGAACCGCCCAGAAGCTGAATCTGAGCCTGGCCCTGCTTCACCGCCCTGAAGTTTTGGTGTTGGACGAGCCGTACAGCGGTTTTGACTGGGACACCCACCAGCGGTTCTGGGCGTATGTTTCCCAGCTGCGGGAAGTGGGCTGCGCCATTTTGGTAGTGAGTCATTTCATCACCGAAAAACATCTCTTCGATCGGATTTACGAACTGAAAAACGGGCAATTACAATGAACTGGAACCGGGTAGGTATCGGCTTTGCAATGACCCTGCGGATGCTCTTGCGCAGGCAGATCGTCCTGCTGCTCCTGGCGGTGATCCCGGCGGTTTTCCTGGGCATCGTAAAGATCACTTCCACCGACCGCCCCTTGCCCTTCCGCCTGGCATCCCTGACCGAGGAAACCTTTATTACGATCCCCGAGGCAGGAATCAATTTTGTGTTCTTTGCCGTCGCTTCCGTCGGGTTCCTGCTGTCGTTCCTGGCCCTGAATATCATCCAGAAAGACAAACATGTAACCCGCCGGCTCATTTTATGCGGGTATTCGCCCAACGAACTGCTGATCGCAAAACTGGCCGCCCTGCTGGTTATAATGGTGCTAATCGCCCTCTACGTGGGCCTTCTGACCGACCAGCTGTACGAAGTAAGGCATCCGGCACAGTTCGTCCTGAGCCTGATGTCGATTGGCCTGGTCTACGGTTGTTACGGCTTACTGGTAGGGAGCCTGATCCGGGGAGAACTGGAGGGGATTTTGCTGATCGTGCTGCTGGTGAACATCGATGTGGGCTGGCTTCAGAATCCGCTCTTCTACGAAGGGGCCCAGAACCAGGTGCTGATCCGGTATCTGCCGGGCTATTTCCCGTCTCAGGCCTCCGTAATCTCGGCCTTTACGGATTATTCCTCCCAGACAGCCCTGGGGACCTCCTGCCTTTTCGGAGTAGGATTCCTCCTGCTCAGCCTTTTCATTTATTACCGAACCATGAAAATACACCGATGAAAACAGTCTCCATCCCGCTCCGAAAGTTCCTTTACGGGCTCACCTTCCTCGTTCTGGTGCCGGCTACCCTGATCTGCTGGGCAAAGGCTGCAGACCCTCATGTGGGCTACCCCGCCCTGAAATCAGAAAAACTCGGCCTTTTCCTGCTCCTGGCAGGGGGCCTGCTCATGGCCTGGGCGATGCGATCCCTCATCACCGAAGGGAAGGGGCTGCCCATGAATGCCTTCCCGCCCAAAAAGTTCGTTGCGACCGGCGCCTACCTGCTATTCCGTCACCCCATCTATTGGGGTTTTGGAAGCATGCTAACAGGCTACTTCCTATGGGTGGGGTCGGCCAGCGGGCTGTGGTTGGTTACCCCCGTTACCCTCCTGGGGATGGCCGCCCTGGTGCTGGGGTTTGAGGGACCAGATCTGAAAAAACGCTTCCCCGACCAACAGCTCGGCCCGCTTTTCGAGCTGCCTGCCTCCGACAGGCAAATGCCGGGGGCGGCCAAAAGAGTGGCCTGCCTCGGCTCGGTCCTGCTCCTTATGGCAACCCTGAACTATTTGGCGGCCCAGGTACTTGGCGGCAGCCTCCTGGAAGAATTGAAAGCCCTGTTTTCAGTTGGTCGCGGCCAGAACGCCTGGCTTTACCTGAACCTGGCCCCGCTGCTGGTTGCCCCGTTTCTCCTGAAGCACAATGCCGATCTGCGGTCGTGGGCCCTCTGGACGGCAACGGCCCTGGGCTCCGGATTTCTTGTGAGCCTGCTCCTATGGGAATTCTACAGGGCTTCCTGGCTCTCCCCGGCTGGGGATTCCCTGTTTGTTCCGGCCTATGCCCTGCTGATCGCAGGTTATGCCGTTTTCCGGAACGCGCGTTACCCGTATGTGGGGGCGGTCCTGACCGCTCTGCCGTTTCTGGCGATCCAGGCACTGATGCTGGAAGCCTTTCCGCTGCACCTGCTCGGTTCGGTCGTCTTATTCCTGGGAGTGGTTCATGCCGGCAGCTTGTGGGGCACTATCAGGCGGCTGACCGAAAATCTGGCCAATTCGTGGCACGAATGGGTCTTCGGGCGCATCCGGGTAATCAACCACGGGTTTTATGTCGGGGGCGGGGCCTTTTTGGGCATCCTGTACGCCGGAATCCTGGCTGGGGCTGCCTATGCCTGGGCGTTGTTGGCATTTACTGCCATGGTAGTCCTGTTTTCGGCCGTCTGGGCACAGGTTATCGAAGGTTCTGAAAAACTGAAGCGGCCCTACGGTTTCTACGGGGCCCTGGTAGGCATCTTCTTTGCCAGCCTGCTGGTGTGGGCCCTGGGTTTTGATCCCTGGGTGCTGATCGGGGTCATTTCGGTGATGATGCCCTGGGTGCAGGCCATCGGGCGGATGCGATGCCTGATCAACGGGTGCTGCCACGGCAGCATAACCACAGACCCGAAAAAGGGTATCCGGTATTTCCACCCGCGGTCCAGGGTGTGCCACCTGTCTGAGATGAAGGGGGAGCTGCTGCACCCCACGCCCCTGTATTCGATGCTCTGGCTGGTGCCGGTCGGGTTTGTGTTGCTGGCCCTGTGGCACAGCGGATCGGCCCCTAATTTCATATTCGGCCTGTACCTGGCGCTTACCGGAATCGGGCGGTTCGTGGAGGAGGCGTACAGGGGGGAAGTACAAACCCCGGTGCTGGGCAAATTACGGCTGTACCAGTGGACCGCCCTGCTTTCAGTGATGATCGGGATCGTTTTTACCTTTTTCCGGGTCGAAATGCCTGCCCTGCGTCCGGGATTCGAATGGCAAGTGCTCTGGTCGGCCCTGGCCGGCGGGCTTTTCCTGCTGTTTGCCATGGGGGTCGATTTCCCTCAGTCCAACAGGCGGTTTTCCCGTTTGGTCTGAAGCGCATGGGCATGCACCCCTTTGCGCAGTTTCCGTTGTAACGCTGCTGGCCTTCAGTGGTCCGTATCAGTAGACCCCTCACATAATTGCTCCCCCGGGCCGCCCCGGTGAGTTTTCCTTCTGGGAGCAGTTGGGTGCTGTTCAGGAAAAGG
The DNA here is from genome assembly GCA_035471525.1 of Robiginitalea sp. Lineage (GTDB taxonomy): Bacteria > Bacteroidota > Bacteroidia > Flavobacteriales > Flavobacteriaceae > Robiginitalea. Next base: position 1,818 of record DATIPV010000500.1, on the reverse strand, counting down.
CCCTCGGCGGCAGGGAGGTGCGGTAGCAACCGAACCTCTTACAAGGCAGGGAAATCTGTTTGCGACCCACACTCATTTGACCGGAATTTCGAAAAAGGATGTAACATTTTCCGGTGGCAGTCATCTTTTTAAAGAATCCCTGATTTCCCAACCATGCCAGCCAGCCTTTCCTCCGTTTACCGGGCCGTCTTACTAACCGGAATCTGCCTCTTCGGTTCCATGGCCGCCCAGGCCCAGCCCAATTATCCCAGGACCCCAGAAGAAGCCGAACTCGTCACATCAGACCTGGAACATTTCGTCGAGGCCTACCTCGCCTTGCAGTCAGACCCGGATACCCTCGGGGTACTGCAAGCCCTGTATTTCGACCGGGGGTCTGCCGGCCTGAACGAATTTATCGCGCGGCACCAGCTCACCCCTGAACTGTTGACAGAAGCCCTGCAAAAAGCCCCGGAACGCTATGCCCTGCTGCCCGGGTTCCTCGCTGAAATTGCCACCGTACGGGATTCGTACGCCCAACTCACCCGCCGCTTCGGGCAGGTCCTGCCCACCGCCATGTACGCCCCTACCTATCTCCTGGTCGGCGCCAACCGGGGTATTGGCCAGGCATCCCTGGTCGGGCAATTGATCACGGTTACCCAGCTGTCAGACGATCTGGACTTGCTGCAAGTAATGATGGCCCATGAGCTTACCCACTTCCAGCAGGCAATGGCCATGGGCGGGCAAAAATATGTGCAACTCTATTCCGACCCAAATAACATGCTGGGATTGTGCCTGCGGGAAGGGGGTGCGGAATTCGTTACCTCCCTGGTGCTGGGCGGCATTACCCAACAGAAAGCCCTTGCGTATATAGATGCGGAAGAAGACCGGCTGAAGCAAAAATTCCTCAAAGACCTGGAGGCCCAGCAAAAGGAATACTGGCTGTGGGGATCGATCGGGCAGCAAGACTATCCAAAGCTGCTGGGCTATGCCATGGGCTATAAGATCTGCCACCAGTATTACGAACAAGCCCCGGACAAAGCCGCAGCCCTGCAGGATGTGCTTCGCATGGACGATGCAGCCGCCTTTCTGGCCTCCAGCGGGTACTTCGACCGCATGGATTGAAAGCTGCCGAAATGAGGCCCTTTTTCGTGATTTAACCAGGCAACCGTATACTCCTGAGGCACAATCCATGCCCCTGTATTCGATGCTCTGGCTGGTACCGGTCGGGATTGTGTTGCTGGCCCTGTGGCACAGCAGATCGGCCCCAAATTTCATATTCGGCCTGTACCTGGCGCTTACCGGCATAGGGCGGTTCGTGGAGGAGGCGTACAGGGGCGAGGTACAAACCCGGGTGCCGGGCAAATTACGGCTGTACCAGTGGACCGCCCTGCTTTCAGCGATGATCGGGATCGTTTTTACCCTCTTCCGGGTCGAAATGCCTGCCCTGCACCCGGGATTCCAATGGCAGATCTTATGGTCTGCCCTGGCCGGCGGGCTTTTCCTGCTGTTTGCCCCGGGGGTCGATTTCCCCTTCTCCAACAGGCGATTTTCCCGACTGGTCTGAAGGTGCGCGGGGCTCAGCAGCATTCTCCTGGTCTGGCCGTGACTGGATAAGCCGCTGCATGGTCGGGTAATCGTCCCTTATTCCCTTCTTGACAAATTGAGGAGGAATAAGGGCTGGTTGCGCCGCTTTTCCTGTAACAGATGTGGTATTCAATCGTCTCCATTTTGTTGTCCTGCAACACATGCGGGTGGGATCGGCCTGCAGCCTGATGCCCCCTCCGGACGGGGCATGCCAACAGAGCGATCCGTTTTGAAGGCGGTGCCTTTTCACAGAAC
>DATIPV010000499.1:0-2810 GCA_035471525.1 Robiginitalea sp. | reverse complement strand
CCCTGCAGGCCTGTGAGACCGATTCCTCCAAGCCACTGTCCTATACCATCCAAAAAAGCAATTGGGACACGCTTCCTGCCCTGAACGTCAAAGTTTCATTCAAACCGGATCCTTCCGGTACCACCTTACTGCGCTATCCCGATAATGCCTGGGGCCAGGACAGCCTTTGGAACGCCGTGAAGGATGTGCATCTCACGATCGGGGAAGGCCGACTCGAGTTCAACCGGGACAGCGCGTGGGTGGCCATCCGGCACGAACCCGAAGCTTCCGGCATGTTTGAAGTGGCCTACAAACTCATACAGGACAAGGCGGCCTCCGGCGTGCGCAGCGACCTGACCTACCGTCCCATTATACAACCCGATTATTTTCACGTTTTCGCCCATAACCTGCTCATGGTACCCGGCCATTATCGGGAAACTTCGGATTCCACGCTCCAGGCCCGCCTGAAATGGGTCGGTTGGGCTCCGGAGGAGCAGATACACAACAGTTTCGGAACCGGGCGGCTCGTGCAGGAAATCGGGCCGATTCCTATGGATCGGTTTATGAGTGCGATTTATACCGGGGGCGACTTTGAGGTTTTTACAGATACCCTCGAAGGCAACGCCCTCCACCTGGCTATCCGCGGCGATTGGGTCCCGTTCCAAAAAACCGAGGTCATGGACCTGCTGACGAAGACCGTACGCGTACAACGTGATTTCTGGCGCGACCACAGCCAGTCCTATTTCACCGTCATCATGCGGCCAATCAACCAAAAGCAGGGAAGCAGTTTTCAGGGGACCGGGTTGACCAATTCCTTTGCCTGTTCCATCTCCAACAATGAAAATACGGAGCTGGAGCAGCTCGTGTACCTCTTCAACCACGAGCTGATGCACAACTGGATCGGGTATGCCATCCAGAACGAGGAAGAGGAAACCCAGTATTGGTTCAGCGAGGGGTTTACGGAGTACTATACGGCAAAGAATATTGCGGCCAACGGCATCGCCGGCTACGGGTGGGGCTATTACATGGGTAAAATCAACGAAAAAGTCCGTTTGCTGGCAGGGTCGCCCGTGCGGGAAGCCCCCAACAGCGACATCAATTATGAGAATTTCTGGTCCAACCCGGAATACAACTGGTTGCCCTACCACCGGGGCGCACTCTTTGCCTTCTACCTCGACCAGCGGATCCGGGCGCATTCACATGGCACAAACAGCCTCGATGACCTGATGCGGGATCTCCTGGAAGAAGTACGTCGGTCCGGTACCCGCTTGAACGGGGAACTTCTCGTCCGGTTGGCGAACCCTTACCTCGGGGCGGATTTGCAACCTGATTTTGACCGGTATATTGAAAAAGGAGAAATGCTGCCGCTCGGGGATCTGTGCCGGGAACTCGGCCTGGAATATTCGGTCGGGGCAGACCTTTTTGACCTGGGGTTTGCCTTTACCGGGGACAGAGCCAATGTCCAGTCGGTTGACGCCGCCTCTGAAGCCTATCGCGCCGGCCTGCGCGAGGGGGATGCCCTTATGTCGTACAGCATTCAAACCGATGTTCCGGAGAAGCAGGTAGAACTCAAAATCCTGCGGGATGGACGGGAAATCCCGATCTCCTATTATCCCAGAAAGCGGATCGATATTGTCCAGCTGGAGGACTCCCCCGCGAACCGGGATAAGTTTGGCGGATGATCAGTAGGTAACTTTTTCACCCCGGGCAAGCGCGACCCCGTCATCGATCAGGTGCCCGATTTCGGGCCTGCGTCGTTTAACTTCTTCCAGATGTTCCAGGATTTCCGCGGCGAACGAAGCGTCTTTGCGGCCTTTTGCCAGCTCGTAGAGTTCGACCGACAGCAGCCAGTCTTCCGGGTGGTTATTCCTGAGTTCCTGCAGCACCTTATTCCTGGAAATGGTGGTATTGGTGCCTTCGCGGAACTCCCGAACCTGTCCGTAAAGGCTTTCCAGGCGCTGCCTTTCGGCGCTTTTCTGCACTTTTATAGTCGTCGAACCGGATTTATGGGTCACCCGGTCAAAACTCGCATTGTCTGCAGGGCCGTTGAAGGCCGAAACGATCTTTTCGCCCACTGCCATGTGGTATAAACCCCAACCGGGCTCGAAAAGTACTTCGCTGCGGTATTTCACCAGGCAGTCCTCAAAAGTGATCAGGATGATTTCCCCCCTCAGGTTGCGGGTTCCGGTAATGATGGACCCGCTTACGGTGAGGTCGCCCTCGAATTCCAGGGTTACCCGTTCGCCTTCATAGATGTTGTAGGCCTTCAGGTCGCGGGGGCTCATATTTTCGATGGCCAGGTTGATCCCTTTCAATTTTCCGATGGGTGCCCCGAAGCCCTCTTTGTGGTGGGCGGTGTTGTGACCGATCAGCTCCTTTTCCCGGTAGGCCAGGGCCGTGGGCCCGGAGGTTTGCAGGTACACGGGTTTCCCCTCATGGGCAATGGCACGGGTAAACAGGCCCGAAATTTGCAGGCCGGTACTGAGTTCCACGGTGCCGAGGGCCCCGGAACCGATCAGTTTCTGAAGGCCGTCCAGCCCGCCCCGCCTCAGGGCCATGGTGTTGGCGAATTCTTCCAGCACCTGGCTCAGGAAAGCGAAATCAGGGGTGACGAAAAGCTGTGGCTGGGGCTTGGTAATGTCGAAAGGGGTATGGGCTGCTTCGATCGAATACGGGATTTTAGCCACTTTGTCGGTCATGCACCAGAAACTTTCCCCAATGGAGGATAGCAGGCCGGCCCCGTAAATCTTGGGGTGCTCCGGGGTGCCAATCAGGCCGTATTCGACCGTCCACCAGTGCAGGTTCCGGATCAACGCCATTTCGCTGGGCGG
>DATIPV010000498.1:0-2493 GCA_035471525.1 Robiginitalea sp. | reverse complement strand
GAGCCGGAGCCGGATCCTGGAAAAGCTCAACTCCCTGCCCGACGACCTGCTGCCCGCAGGGGTAAGCCCTGCCCTGGGTCCCGACGCCACGGCCCTGGGGCAAATTTTCTGGTATACCCTGGAAGGACGCGACCCCGACGGGAATGTGACCGGGGGCTGGGACATGGAAGAGCTCCGGAGCATTCAGGATTTTTACGTGAAGTATGCCCTGACCTCGGCCAGCGGCGTCTCCGAAGTGTCTTCCATCGGGGGCTATGTAAAGGAATACCAGGTAGACGTAGACCCGGAAAGGCTGCGCCAGTATGGCATAGGCCTGGGGCAGGTGGTCCAGGCCGTGCGGCAGAGCAACCGCGACATCGGTGCCGAGACCATGGAGATTAACCAGGCCGAGTATTTGGTGCGCGGCCTGGGGTATGTGGAATCGCTGGACGACATCCGCAACGCGGTGGTGGCCTCCGAGGGATTCACGGCCATCCGCATTAGGGATGTGGCCGAGGTTACCCTGGGGCCGGCCGTTCGGCGTGGCATCCTCGACAAGGAGGGCGCCGAGGTGGTCGGGGGCGTGGTAGTGGCCCGTTTCGGGGCCAACCCGCTGGAGGTGATCAACAACGTGAAGGAGAAAATCGGGGAAGTAAGCTCCGGACTGCCTTCCAAGCAACTGAGCGACGGCCGTACTTCCCAGGTCACCATCGTTCCCTTTTACGACCGGACCGAGCTCATACAGGAAACCCTGGGAACCCTGGAAGACGCCCTGAGCCTGGAGATCCTGGTTACCGTGCTGGTTATCGTGGTCATGGTTTTCAACCTGAGGGCCTCCGTGCTCATTTCCGGCCTGTTGCCGGTGGCCGTGCTGATGGTGTTCGTCGCCATGCGCTATTTCGGGGTCGACGCCAATATCGTGGCGCTCTCGGGCATTGCCATCGCTATAGGCACCATGGTAGACATGGGCATTATCCTCTGCGAGAATATCATCCGGCACTTCGACGAGGCAGACGATTCGGCCCCGGCCGATGCGGTGGTCTACCAGGCCACCTCGGAGGTTTCCGGCGCCATCCTCACGGCGGTGATGACCACCATTATCAGCTTCATACCCGTGTTTACCCTTATAGGGGCCGAGGGCAAGCTGTTCAGGCCGCTGGCCTTCACCAAGACCTTTGCCCTGGCCGCTTCCCTGGTGGTGGCTCTTTTCCTGATCCCGCCCTTTGCAGCCACCCTGCTCCGCAAACGGAAGGGACGCCTGGGGCTGAAGCGGGTGTGGAACGGCCTGTTGGCAGCATCGGGTCTGCTGGCAGTCGGGTTCGGCTACGGGCTGGGCCTGGCCCTGCTGGCCTTTGGTGCCATCGGGCTGCTGGGCGACCCGGCCCTGGCCGGGAAACTTCCCGAGCGCATCCGGCCCTGGTTCGGAAACCGCCAACGGCTAAACCTGGCCATTACCCTGTTCACCATTATGAGCCTGCTCACGGTCTACTGGCGCCCCCTGGGCTTCGACCGCAACCTGTTTGTCAATTTCCTGATGGTGGGGTTCGTTTGTTTCGGACTGCTGGGCGGGTTCTACCTGTTCCGGATTAATTATACACGGTTGCTGCGATGGGCCCTGCAGAACAAGCTGCTGTTCCTCTCCCTGCCGGCTGCCCTGGTGGTGGCAGGTTTTGCGATCATGCGGCAAACCGGCCGGGAGTTCATGCCGGCCCTGAACGAGGGGTCGTTCCTGTTGATGCCCACTTCCCTGCCCCATGCGGGGGTGGTCGAAAACAAGCGGGTGCTGCAGCTGCTCGACATGGCCGTGGCTTCCATCCCGGAGGTGGAAACCGTGGTGGGCAAAGCCGGCCGCACCGAATCGGCCCTCGACCCGGCGCCCCTGTCGATGTATGAAAACATTATCCAGTACAAACCGGAGTACCTGCCGGGCACCAACGGCAAGCCCCAGCGCTTCCGGGTAGATGACCGGGGGCTCTTCGTTTTGAAGGACGGCGGGCGGGTGGCCAATCCCAACTCGGTGGCCGATACGGTTACCCCCGCCTATTTCGGGCAGGTGACTGCCGGGAAGCTGGTGGCCGATGAGACAGGGGAATATTTCAGGACCTGGCGGCCCCATATTCTCTCTCCCGACGACATCTGGCAGGAGATTGTGGCGGCTACCCGGCTGCCCGGGGTTACCTCGGCGCCCAAGTTGCAGCCCATTGAGACCAGGTTGATCATGCTGCAGACCGGGATGCGGGCCCCCATGGGCATCAAGGTAAAAGGGCAGAGCCTGGAGCAGATCGAGGCCTTCGGACTTCAGCTGGAGACCTTGCTGAAGGAAGCCGAGGGGGTAAAGGACGAAGCGGTTTTTGCCGACCGGATTGTGGGCAAGCCCTACCTGCTGATCGACATCGACCGCGGGCAGCTGGCCCGCTACGGCATCCGTATCGAAGACGTGCAAGAGGTGCTCGAGGTGGCCCTGGGGGGCATGCCGCTAACCCAGACCGTCGAGGGTCGCGAGCGCTACATGGT
>DATIPV010000497.1:0-4545 GCA_035471525.1 Robiginitalea sp. | reverse complement strand
GCCACCATCATCCCTTTCAGGCCGATGCCCGTGCCCCCGGCTGCCACGGCCTGCCAGCTGTGTGCGGGCGGGCCGGGCACCCAGGTTGCCGCGCTCAGGCCGGCGGTGGGTACCGTAAAGCTCACGTCCCCGACGTCTGTGGAGCCGTCGGCACGCCCAACCTCCTGCAGCGGTTCAATGCGGCTCGCCTCCCCGGGCTGCAGGTTGTCCCGGCCCAGGGACTGGGCTATCTTCCCGGCGAAGATGGCTTCTTCCGGGGTATACGTTATGCCGCCCACCGCCTGCAGGTTCCTGAACATCACCTCTTGCAGGGCGAGGTTGGGCAGGAGTTCGTGCGTGCCGCCGATTATCTCGTAGTCCATTGTGGTGCCGGTCCCCAGGGCTGCCCCTTCCGCTGCCTTCACAATGCGGTCGAACACCTCGATTACCTCCTTGCGGGTGTCGTGGCGGGCGTAGTAATATACCTCGGCAAAATCGGGGACCACGTTCGGGGCCTTGCCCCCGTCTGTAATTACGTAGTGGATGCGGGTCTCCTGGGGGATGTGCTCGCGCATCAGGTTAACCATGTAATTCATCGCTTCCACCCCGTCGAGGGCAGACCTTCCGCGCTCCGGGGCACCTGCGGCATGGGCCGAGATGCCGTGGAAGCGGAATTTGGCCGATTTATTGGCCAGGGCCGCTCCGGGGTTGGCGTTGTTGGAATCATCCGGATGCCAGTGCAGGGCCGCGTCGAGGTCGTCGAACAGGCCGGCCCGCACCATATAGACTTTGCCTGAACCGCCTTCCTCGGCCGGGCAGCCGTAAAACCGGATGGTACCCCGCTGGCCGTTATCCTGCAGCCACTCTTTTACGGCGATGGCCGCCGCGGCGCTGGCCGTCCCGAAGAGGTGGTGGCCGCAGGCGTGCCCGGCTGCCCCGCCGGCCGGTTGCTTTTCAGGAACCGCTTGCTGGGAAAGCCCCGGGAGGGCATCGTATTCCCCCAATATGCCAATTACCGGCGAACCGCTCCCGAATTCGGCCACAAAGGCAGTCGGAATGCCCGCCACTCCTTTCCGGATCCGGAACCCGGCATCTTCCAGGGTTTTCTGCAACAGGGCAGCGCTCTTCTCTTCCTTATAGCCCATTTCGGCCCAGTCCCAGATCTGCAGGGCGAGGTCGCCGTAGGCCCCGGCCTTGGCGTCCATTTTTTTCAGGGCGTCTTCCTGGGCTTGCAGCCCGGCTGCACAGAGGCAGCACACAAAAGCGAATCGCAGTTTCATACGCGGTGGATTGGTTCGGGTCCTAAGATACGAACTGCGGCTGAGCAGGCAAGCCTCCGGGCGCCCTCAAAGCCCTTTTCGCGGATGGAAGCGCTGTACGACTTCAGAGAGGTGGCTGCGGTCTACGTGCATATAGACTTCTGTGGTGGTAATGCTCTCGTGGCCCAGCATTTGCTGGATGGCCCGGATGTCGGCCCCGTTTTGGAGCAGGTGGGTCGCAAAGGAATGCCGGAAGGTATGCGGGCTGATACGCTTGCGGATCCCGGCCCGTTCGGCCAGGTCTTTCACCACGGCAAAAACCAGGGCCCGGCTCAGGCGCCCCCCGCGGCGGCTCAGGAATACATTCTCCTCGAATCCTTTTTTCGGGTGCCAGTGGGGCCGTATTTCACGGAGGTACAAATTGATGCAGCTCTGGTTAAAGCGGCCGATGGGCACAAAGCGCTGTTTGCTGCCTTTTCCGGAAACACGGATGAATCCCTCTTCAAAAAACAGGTCGCTCAGGCGCAGGTCGAGCAATTCCGATACCCTGAGCCCGCATCCGTAAAGGGTTTCGAGCATGGCCCGGTTGCGTTCGCCCTCGGCCCGGGAACGGTCTATGGCCCCGATAAGGCGGTCAATCTCCTCCACCGAGAGGGTGTCTGGGAGCTTCCTTCCAATTTTCGGGGATTCTATGAGCTCCATGGGGTTGTCTTTCCGGTACCCCTCGAAGATGAGGTAGGCGAAAAACCCGCGCAGGCCTGAGAGCACGCGGGCCTGGGAACGGGCCTTCAACTGCCCCGAAAGGGTGTGGACGAACGATTCGATCTGCTGTCGGTCCAGGGTGGCCGGATCGGCATCAGGGGCGAAATCGGCCAGTTTTTGCACATCGCGCCGGTAGTTCTGCACGGAATGGTCCGAAAGCCCCCGCTCCAGTCGGAGGTAATGGGTGAAATCGGCTATGGCATCTTTCCATCTCACCCCCCAAAGATACATCAAAGGCGTTTCGGAGACTGCCTCCTGGGGTTTAATGTTCGGGCCAAACCCGGCTTATAGCGGTACATTTACTACCTTTACAGGCATGAAGATCATCATCATCAACGGGCCCAACCTGAACCTGCTGGGCAAACGGGAGCCCGAGGTTTACGGGGAGCAGACCTTCGAAGACTATTTCAGCCGCCTGCAGGCATCGTTCAGGGACGTTCAGCTGGAATACTTCCAGTCTAATATCGAAGGGGAACTCATTTCAAAACTCCAGGAAGTCGGGTTCAGCTATGACGGGATCGTGCTGAATGCCGGGGCCTATACCCATACCTCCATCGGTATCGGCGATGCCGTTAAGGCCATCGACACACCCGTGGTGGAGGTGCACATTTCAAACGTGTCGGCCCGGGAGCCTTTCCGCCACGATTCCTACATTTCGGCGGGTGCCAGAGGGGTCATCTTCGGGTTCGGCCTAAAAGGCTATGCCCTGGCCCTCCGCAGTTTCCTGCCTGAATAGCGATCAGGCCTTGCGCAAGAACCGGCTTTCGATGTAGAACGTGCCGAAGGGCAGGAGGGAAGCCAAAATCAGGTAAACCAGTATTTTGGACGGCCAGGTCCGTTCTTTCCAGACCAGCAGGGCAATGGCCAGGTAGGCGATAAACAAAAAGCCGTGGGCATAGCCGATATAGATATTGGGCTCTCCGATTCCGGCCCAGTACTTCAGGGGCATGCTCAGGGTAAACAGCAAGAGGTAGCTGATCCCTTCCAGGACAGCGGTGATTCTCAGAGTTTTCAACATGACAGGGGCATGGGTTGGTGCAGGTGCGGTTAAATATGGATCACTTCCCCGTAGGCGTCGGCCACTGCTTCCATCACGGCTTCGCTCATGGTGGGGTGGGGGTGTACGGCCTTCAGGACTTCATGGCCCGTGGTCTCCAGCTTGCGCGCCACCACGGCTTCGGCGATCATGTCGGTTACCCCGGCGCCGATCATGTGGCAGCCGAGCCATTCGCCGTATTTGGCGTCGAAGATCACCTTCACGAATCCTTCCGAATTCCCCGAGGCCTTGGCCTTGCCGCTGGCCGAGAAGGGGAATTTGCCTACCCTGATCTCGTACCCGGCTTCCCGGGCTTTTTTCTCGGTGAGCCCTACCGAGGCCACTTCGGGCATGCAGTAGGTGCAGCCCGGTATGTTGCCGTAGTCGAGCGCCTCTACGTGCATCCCGGCGATTTTTTCCACGCACAGGATGCCTTCTGCCGAGGCGACGTGCGCCAGGGCAGGGCCGGGGGTAATGTCGCCGATGGCGTAGTAGCCGGGGATGTTGGTCTGGTAGTAGTCGTTTACCAGTATCTTGTCGCGGTCGGTGGCGATGCCCACGGCCTCCAGGCCGATATTCTCGATATTCGTCTTGATGCCGACTGCCGAGAGCACGATGTCGGCCTCCAGTACTTCCTCGCCCTTGGGGGTTTTGACCGTGGCTTTTACGCCTGGGCCCGAGGTGTCCACTTTGGTCACTTCCGAAGAGGTCATGATCTTGACCCCTGCCTTCTTGAAGCTGCGCTCGAGCTGTTTTGAAATTTCCTCGTCTTCGACGGGCACTATGTTCGGCATAAATTCCACCACGGTTACCTCGGTACCCATGGCGCCGTAGAAATAGGCGAATTCGATGCCGATGGCCCCGCTGCCCACCACGATCATTTTGTCGGGTTGCTTCTCCAGGGTCATGGCCTCGCGGTACCCGATCACCTTTTTGCCGTCTTGCGGCAGGCTGGGCAATTCGCGGCTGCGCGCCCCGGTGGCGATAATGATGTGGGAAGCCGAGTAGACGGTTTCCTTTCCGTCGGCTCCCTTTACGCTCACTTTTTTCCCGGGCTGCAGGGTTCCATACCCCTCGATAACCTCAATCTTGTTCTTTTTCATGAGGAATTGAACCCCTTTGCTCATGCTTTCGGCCACGTTGCGGCTGCGCCCTATCACCGCCCCGAAATCCTTCTCGGCAGAGGCTACCTTAAGCCCGTATTCCTCGGCGTGCTGGAGGTAGCCAAAAACCTGGGCCGATTTCAGCAGGGCCTTGGTGGGGATACACCCCCAGTTCAGACACACGCCCCCGAGGTTTTCCTTTTCGATGACAGCCGTTTTTAAGCCCAATTGGGAAGCCCGGATAGCGGTTACATACCCGCCGGGGCCACTCCCCAGAACAATGACATCAAAGGTGCTCATAGTGGTTTGGTTTCTCATTATTTGCCCGGCAAAGGTACGAAACCAAACCGAATGCCGCCACCCTCCAGAATGCCCGGAAGGCCGGTTGGCATGGCTTTTTCACACC
>DATIPV010000496.1:0-5494 GCA_035471525.1 Robiginitalea sp. | reverse complement strand
TATAGGGGCGCTAAATTGCTGTAGGTTGCTCCGGCTTTGCCTTTCCTCCGTTTCACCCTGCTGCAGGGCCGCATTTTTCAAGCGCACTAACTGTTCCCTGATGCGGTTCAGCCGCTGTTCGCCTGCCTGCGTAATGCCATTCTCCAACAGCTCATTTTCAAACTGTTCCATCTCCCGGGCAATGCGCTTGGCCATCTGACGATCTGATTCGTTTAGTAAATCTTCCAGCTGCTGTTCCAGGGCTGCCCGGATGCGCTGTTGTTCCTTGTATATCTCAAACAGCTCCGCATAGCTCATTTCGGTTCCGCTATCCGTATTGCCGGGGCCTTCTTTCCCGTTCCCGGATTGCTTCCCGTTCGGGTCAGAACCCCCCGTACCCTGTTCCCCGCCTTTCTCTCCCGCCTGGCCTTTCGAATCCTCTCCTTCTCCCTCTTGCGCTCCCGGTTGTCCGGCCTCCGGCTTATCGCCCCCCATTCCGGCGCCAGCGCCCTTCATGCGCTCCTGCAATTGTTCCTGACTTTGAATGATGTCGGGCAATTGAAAATCGGATCCGCCGCCCTGACCGCTGCCCGGCCTCAAGGAGGCCTGCATGTTCTCAAGGATGTCTGCCAGCAGGGCTGCCAATTCGTTCGACGCGGTAATGACATACTGCTGATAAGACGCGCCCCGGTACCACTGGTTTTCGCTCAAGCTTTCCAGCCCCTTGTCAATGTTGTAGTATACCTCTGTAATCTGCCTGTTTACGTGCTCCGCTATTTCGGGCCTGCGCAGCGATAACGTCAAAAGGCTGTCGTCTACATGCTCGAATAATTTACGCAGCTCCTGTTGCCTCAAAATGTCGCCCGACCGATACAAAGAGCCCTCTTCCTGATCCTGAACCCGATTGAACAATTCCTCCTCCTGCAACGAAAATATGACCAGATTGTCCAGTATCTGTCGCAGCATTTCAGCATCCTCTGCATTTTCACTTTCACCGGAAGCACCCGTGTCCTGCTCCAGCGACTGTGCCAATTCCCTGACTTTCCTTGCGGCCGCCTTCTGTTTCTGGTCTGCAGACCGGGCAGCGTTGCTGTCTTCCCTGTTGTCGCCCGCCTCGGAATCCTTTTGCTTCTTCAGCTGCTCGAGCGCTTCTTTCTGGTCTGTCTGCGCCGCGCTTTCCTTTTGAGCATCCCGCTTCCAGGGCAAGGGCTTTTTCAGGCCCTGATTATCCTTTTCAAAGCGCTCAAGTTCTTCGCGCAATTCCCTGAAGGTTTCGTTCGCCTCTTCCTGCTCTTTGGTCCCGAGGGATTCCTTCAGGTCATTTATCTCTGACAATTCTTCCTGTCGCTTCGACAATTGGTTGAGCCTGGCGGCCAATTCCCGTGCTTTCTGAGTTACGTAATAACGCTTGGTGAGCTCGAGCAGCTGTTCCAGGCTGCGCCGGTTGCTTTCACGGTTCTTGCCCAATTCTTCCAGCCGCTCCTGAAGCTCCTGCTGGTCTATTTTGTCCATCACCTTTTGCAGTTCTTCCATGAGGGCGGCATTTTTGCGGGCCTCAAGTTCCTGACGCTCGAGACGTTCGCGAAGCAAGTCGCTTTCCGCGCCTCTATCCTCCTGTTTTTCAATATTTTCCGAAAGCTCCTTGCTGAATTTCTCCATGAGCAATTCCTGCTGCTTCTGCCTTTCCATCAGGGTGCTAAGCTCCTGCCGGTTGTTGTAGTCCAGTTCTTTTTCTTCCTTTTGCTTTTGAAGGAAGGCGTCCCAATCTGCTGAAGACCGTTCCCTTTGTTCCTTAGTGTCGGCCATTTTGTTCAGGATCCCCTTCTGTGAATTCAGGCGATCCTGCTCCTGCTCGGCTTCGTCCAGCAGCGCAATGGGAAATTCCGGGCTTCTTGCGACCTTCCCCCCGCGCAGGCCGTCATTGTCCCGAACCTGAAAGTGCACCACATACTTTTCCCCGGCCTCCCATTGCAGCCCAGAGGGGAACGTATAATAGAACGACTGCTGATTGCCCGAGGGCTCTCCCAATGATATGGTTTGGACGCTGTCTGGGCGGTCTTCGAGACGACAGACCAGCTCCAGGGACTGAAGCGCGTAATCGTCAGATGCCACGCCCCCGAAATAAACAAGGTTCGGGCTTAAAGAATCGCGCTGCATGCTGACGTCGATACGGGGATATTCGTCCCGGATAACCTGAATCCGGAAAGCGAGCCGATCGTATTCCCTGACTTTCTGGTTAGAGGTGCTTATGGCGTATTCCCGGGAGCTGAACCACTTCTTTTGAATCGAGAATGCGTTCCCGTCCTGACTGGCAAGCAACACCGTGTCGGCATCCGCATAACGAACGGTGTCGGTGTTAACCGCTCTTAAATTCCAGCGCACCGTGGTCCCCTCCGGAACGGTAGCATTGCCCGTGCCCCTAATGAGCTGGCTGGGCCGGGCCAGATACTGTGGATATACCAATTCCATTTCAAACCGGTCTACCACGGGAACCTTCAGGACCCGTAGCTCGAAATTCCTGGATCGGAATCCGTTTGCTTCAAAATAAAAGGTCGCGTCCTGCAGGGGCGGTCGGAGGCTGTGCTCAAAATGAACCAGCTGGTCCTCCATCAGCAGCGGGGTTCCGTCGATCACAATGCGCACTTCTTCGGGCTGAACCTCGCCGATCGTTTTGACTTTCAGCTTAACCGGTCTGTTTTCCAGGACCTCCAGTTCCGTTTCCCACAATTCGAATCGAAAGGGTGCCGGGGGCTCAAATGCCACATTGTACCGTATGACCCGCTGGTAGGAATTCAGGAAGTCGATTCCTTTCCCGCTAACCCAGATCAGGAGGGCCAGGGCCAACGGAATCAATGCGTATCGGGCGTACCTCAGTGGCTCTCTCAGGTCGACGGCCTGGTAAAAGGGGACAGCTTTAAGCTGGTTGGACCGCTGTTCAATGCCGGCGAGTATGAGTTCTGACTTCTCAGGGTTCTCGGCGAGCTCCAGCAGGTTCACTAGCCGGTCCTGAACCTGAGGGAAGTGTTCCCCGATTATACGAGACCCTTCCTTGTAGGTAAGCCCCTTTCTAAGCCGCAACAGCCGCAACAGGGGGGCCATTATCTGGCGCAGCAGCAGAAAGGCCTCCAGCACAAGGCCCGCCCCGAGCAATAGTAAACGCCCCGCGGTACCGAGCCAGAGAAAGTACTCCAGCGCTCCGATCAGAAGGGCTAAAAGACCTCCAAAAAAGAAAAAAAGAAAGGTGCCCTGCAACAATTGCCGCCTGTAATAACGGGTCATGAAGGCTTCCAGTTTCTCCAGTATGAGCTTGTAACTGCCCAAAATTCATATATTTAATGCCAAGATAGCACGCTGGCTCCGAATCCGGGCCCAAAAACATGTTAAAAGCCGGTATGACGCCGTTCAAGTACTTTGCTGCCTATACGATCCCCCTTTCTGCCTATATAGGACTCCTGCAAGGGGGGGGCTGGATTTTCTTAACGCCGGTCTACGCCTTCCTGGCGATTCCGATGCTTGAATTCCTGATGCCCCAGGACGCCTCCAACCTCCCTGAAAAAACCAGAAGCACAGAAGAGGTAAATCCGCTGTACGACATTATGCTTTACGCCAACCTGCTCATCGTTTACGGCCTGGTTTGGATGGCTGGCAGCGCTTTGGTTTCAGGCCCTTTTGCCTTTTATGAATACGTCGGGCTTGTTTTGTCTCTGGGCATTGTTTTGGGGACCAACGGGATCAACGTCGGGCACGAGCTGGGCCACCGGCAAAATTCCCGGGAGCGATATCTCGGGAAGCTCCTGCTGATTCCCAGCCTTTACATGCACTTCTATATCGAGCACAACTTCGGACACCACCTGCATGCAGCCACCCGGGAAGACCCGGCCACGGCCCGGTATAACCAGTCTGTATATCATTTCTGGGGCACGTCGGTGGTTCGCCAGTACGTCAGCGCGTGGAAGATCCAGCGCGACCTTCTCAAAAGGGGAGGGCGGGGGTTTCTTTCCGTGTACAATGACATGTTCTGGTACCTCCCCATTCAGGCGGCTTATTTGGGGGGCCTGTTTTTCCTCTTTGGAGGATTCGCGGCTGCCTTGCTGGCCGGGGCGGGGGTTGTCGGATTTTTGCTCCTGGAAACCGTAAACTACATTGAACACTACGGCCTGCTTCGCAGGAAGCTGCCCTCGGGGCGGTATGAAAGGGTGCGCGAGGTCCATTCCTGGAACAGCAACCACATAATGGGGCGGATTATCCTTTATGAATTGACCCGGCACAGCGACCACCACTTCAAGTCTTCAAAAAAATATCAGGTGCTCGACTACCACGATCGGTCGCCGGAAATGCCTTACGGGTACCCCACCTCCATCGTAATCGCCCTGATCCCGCCCCTCTGGTTCCGCATCATGAATCCCCGCGTCCCTGTGGAAATGAAACCCGCTTAGCCTTTCTTGCGGGTTCGGCCATCCTGTCTATCTTTGCCCACAAAATCCTGCTATGGAAACCCCGGTTCGCGTACGTTTCGCCCCCAGCCCCACGGGCCCCCTTCACATCGGCGGGGTTCGAACCGCGCTGTTCAACTATCTTTTCGCCAGGAAACACGGGGGCGCGTTTGTGCTTCGCATCGAAGACACCGATCAGAGCCGTTTCGTGCCCGGGGCCGAGGAATATATCATTGAATCGCTGGAGTGGCTCGGAATTCCTTGCGACGAAGGGCCCGTTAAAGGCGGGGCATACGGACCATACCGCCAAAGCGACCGCAAAGCCCTCTACGGCCCGTACGCCGAACAATTGGTTGAAAAGGGGTGGGCCTACTACGCCTTTGATCGGCCCGAGGACCTCGAAAAGCACCGGAAAAATCACGAAGAAAAGGGCAAGACCTTTATCTACAACTGGCATAACCGCGAAAAGCTCGTGAATTCGCTAACCCTGTCTGCGCGCGAGGCGCAGCGTCGGGTTGCGGAGGGCGATCCGTATGTAATCCGTTTTTTGTGGCCCAAAGACGGCTCGATCGTTTTGCAGGATCACATAAGGGGCGAAATCCGCATAGACACAAACACCCTGGACGACAAGGTGCTTTTTAAAAGTGACGGCATGCCCACCTACCACCTGGCCAACATAGTAGACGACCACCTGATGCAAATTACCCATGTGATTCGGGGGGAGGAATGGCTTCCCTCCCTGCCCCTGCACATGCAGCTGTACCGGGCTTTTGGCTGGAAGGCGCCCGAATTTGCCCACTTGCCCCTGATCATGAAGCCGGCGGGCAAGGGCAAGCTCAGCAAGCGGGACGGAGAAAAGCTGGGGTTCCCGGTCTTTCCTTTGAGCTGGGACGAAAGCATGGGCTACCGCGAGGCGGGCTATTTCCCGGAGGCCGTCCTGAATTTCCTGGCCATGCTGGGGTGGAACCCGGGCACGGAGCAGGAGCTGTTCAGCAAAGAAGAGCTCATTGAGCTGTTCGACCTGGGGCGCGTCCAAAAGTCAGGCGCCCGCTTTGATCCCGAAAAAAACAAATGGTACAACC
>DATIPV010000495.1:0-1942 GCA_035471525.1 Robiginitalea sp. | reverse complement strand
CGGAAGGGGAGGGGTACGCGGCATTTCGACGAACGGTTGCACTAAAAGGGAGCGTCCCGCGTTACTTAGGAAACCTTTCTTAAGTAACACCCCTATGAAAAAGATTGAAATTTGGCGTGCACTGTTCCTGATGGCCCTGGGAACCCTTATTTTGGGGCTCCAGGCGTGCAGCAAAGACGCAGACGAACTGGAAATACCTCAGGACGCCAAGCTTTCTCAGGCCGAGTTTCGGGCCGTTATGGAAGCCGACCAGCGGACGGGGTCGGCAGATGCCACCCTGGCAGAGATCTACCTTGCCGGCAACGGCATGTTTGGCAAAACGGCCTTCGACGGCTGCTATGAGGCCGCGTACACCGATACCGGATTTACGGCCACCTTCAACAATTGTTTGCTGAACGGCACAGACAATGTAAACGGGACCCTGGTGGTCGTGTACCATGCAGGTACCGAAACAGCCGGCTTTACCGCCACCTATGACGGCTTCTACGTGGGTGACGTGGTTTTGAACGGGACCCGTGCCTTTACCCTGAGCGCCGGAGCCGCGCAAAATTCGATCGGTTTCGAGGTTGTGAGCGAGATGAATGCAGTGCTTGCAGATGGCACCCAGATAACCGAATCGGGCCGTAAAACCGTTGCTATAACCCTGGGGGCCTCCCTGCAGGACAGCACCTTTACCATCGAGGGTTCCTGGAACCTGACCATTGGCGACACAGCGTACGCTGCAGACGTTACCAGCCCGCTTACAGGTAATTTTGCCTGCCCGCACCTGGTTGGCGGCACCATGGACCTGAGCAAAAACGGCCTCAAGATAGCCGTAGATTTTGGAGACGGCACCTGCGACGGCAGCGTGCTGATCACCTATCCGAACGGAGCCCGGGAAGAGCTGGAACTCTGAATGCAGACAACCCCATAAAAAAAAGGGCCCGCTATATGCGGGCCTTTATTTTGCTCCGGGAGGCGCCGGGGAACGGTGCTGTTTAGTGGTTGTAGTGCCGGGATTCGGTCCAGCGGATCCTTTTACATTCCTTAAAGTTTGAGAAAACTGCGTACCTCCTGGATTCGGTCGGGGTCTGATTGTTAAAAAGTTTCATGACTGTTCGTTTTTTGATGATTGTTTTTTGATTGATGTGGTTGTGCCCTAGTAGACGTAGTTCCTGGCCTGGGACCAGCGGACCCGTTTGCTGCTCTTGTAAGAGGAAAAGTAGCTGAATCGTTTTGACTCGGTGGGCAGGTTGCTAACTGTTGTGATCATGGCTGCTGTATTTTTTGATTGCTTTTTTTCTGTTGTAATGCGCTTTGAACTCTGGGCCACCCTTCTTTTGATCTTATTAGGCCTTTTCGTGTTCAGGGGGTGACTTTCCTGGTTCTTCCTGCGTGATTACAACTATAAGACGAGCCATTTTCGGAATTGTTACAGTACTATGCATAAAAAGGTACTATCTTTAACATTTTTTAAGATAATTACACCTGCCGATGTGCCAAGAAGGGGGGAGGTTCCATCTCCGGCCCCTTCGCGTATCGCCATAAAGCAGGAATTGCGTATTTTCTAGGCTCCTTTTAAGGCCATGTATTTCAAAAACGACTACCTGGATTTGCATTGCCACCCGGCTCTCAAGCCGTTCGGGCGCAGCTTTGACAAGTCGCCCGCAGGCCGTCAGAGCCCGAACCGGGCCCATAAAAGCAGTCTTTGGAAGTACGATTCGCCTTCCCTGAACGACAAGCTGCTGAATGTTATAGGCGGTCTTACCAGGTTCTCCCAATCCGACGCGAGCAGTCTGGCCCGGGGCGGGCTCAGCGTGGTTTGTGCCTCCTTATATCCGTTGGAGCGCCCCTTCGTCAGCAATTCGCTGCCCTCGGAGCTGCTCCGCGACCGGCTCGCCAACTTTGCGCTTGGGATCGGCAAAAAAAGGATCGACCACCTGCAATCGCTGACCAATTATTT
>DATIPV010000494.1:0-3165 GCA_035471525.1 Robiginitalea sp. | reverse complement strand
GATGCCTATGAAGATACGGTCACCAATGGGGACGAGACCTTCCGGCTCAAGAAGCTGTTGGAAAACCGGGCGGGGTACCGCCTGCTGGACCACCTGGGCACCGAACCCAGCGTGTATTACCTTCCGCCCTCCAACCGGCTGGTCGACTTCCAGGAAGGCCTGGAGAATTACGACCCTCATAACTCTGTGGATTTTGAAGAAGAACCATGAAAACTGACCAAGAAATAATTCGGGAACTGGCCCCCAGGAAATTCAACCGGGCCGGTAAGCTATGGGTAGGGTTCCTGCTCGCCCTTATTCTGTCTTCTTTTGCGGCCTACCTCTATCAGCTCAAGGAAGGGCTGGCGATTACGGGCATGCGCGACTACGCCATGTGGGGGATCTACATTTCAAACTTTGTGTTCTTCGTGGCCATGAGCCTGGTCGGGTCCCTGATTACGGCCATCCTACGCCTCACGGGGGCTAACTGGAGTACCCCCCTTACCAGGATTTCGGAGCTCATCGCGGTGGCTGCCATCATCATGGCGGGCCTGACCATTATCATCGACATGGGTCGGCCCGAGCGGCTCTACTACCTGTTTATCCATGGCCGGCTTCAATCACCGATCATCTGGGACGTTATTGTGATAACCACCTATCTGGTACTGAGTATTTTACTGCTCTACTACCCGCTGCTGCCAGACTTTACCCTCCTGAAGAAATTTTATAAGGACAAGCCCAAAGCGAGCCGCTGGTTCGGCCGTCTGGCCCTCAACTGGTCCGGAAATGAGGAGCAGACCAAAATTTTCAACCTGTCGGTTAAAGTGCTCAGCGTTTTGATCATTCCGGTTGCCTTTGGCATCCACACCGTAACGGCCTGGCTTTTTGCGACGACCTATCGCCCGGGATGGGACAGTACCAACTTCGGGCCCTATTTTATTGCAGGAGCCTTCGTAGCGGGTGCCGGAACGGTAATATGCGTAATGTACGTGATCCGGAATGCCTACGGCCTGAAGGATTACATTACCGACGGCCACTTCGACAAAATGGCCCGCCTGCTGGTACTGCTTTGTTTGGTATACCTCTATTTCAACGTGAACGAATACCTGGTGCCCGCCTATAAGAACACCGTGGAGGAAAGAGACCACCTGAGCGGCCTCTTCACGGGGGAATACTCGACCTTGTTCTGGTTTGCCATTATAGGCGGTCTGGTGGTGCCCATCGTCGTGCTGCTGTTCAAGGGAGGACGGAGGCCCCTGCCGGCCTTTCTGATAGGATTGCTGGTGGTTGTGGGTGCCTGGTGGAAGCGTTACCTCATCGTAACCCCCACCCTGCTCCACCCGTTTATGCCGGTCGAGGGCGTGCCGGAAGATTGGCACCATTATTTTCCGACCGGGCCGGAATGGATCATAACCATTGGTAACCTGGCCACGGCGTCATTCATCGTCACCATTCTGGTACGATATTTGCCCATTATTCCCATAAAAGAGACCCTCGAGGAACGGGAAACATCCCTGAACCCTAAAGCACAACCCCATGAAACCGCGTAAGCTCTTTTACCTCATCGGATGTCTGCTGTCCCTGACGTTCCTGCTTCCCCTGAAAAGCCATGGGCAAGATAAAGAACGTGTTCGCGTTTCCCTGAGTTATGTGGGCGAAATGCCCGAAACCTCACGGATCCAGCTGATGGCCCGCTTTCGGGGCGAAAACGGTTTCGAGCCGGCCGGGGGTCTGGAATTCCATATCTACAACCTATACCCCAATGACAGCCTGGTGGAAACCGGGACGGCCGTCACCGGCATGGGGGGCCAGATTACCTTTACCCTTCCTGCGCTGAATACCCAGTACCGGGATACTACAGGCCTGTACACCTACCGGGTGGTTTCTTCCGAACACCCGAGATACGATGAGGTGGAACGGGATATTTCCTTCAAGCGGGCACGCCTGGATGTATATGTGGTGGAAGAAAACGAAGCACCTTACCTGCGTGCAACCCTGACCGACGAATATACCGGTGAACCGGTTTCAGAACAGCCCCTTCGGGTCGGTGTGGAACGGTTGTTCCGGCCCCTTACCCTGGGGGGCGATTTCAACATGACCGACGAGTCGGGAAGCATAGATGTTTTGATCGGGCGGGATATTCCAGGCCTTAACGGAAATCTGACCCTGATGGCCACGCTGTCGGAGCACGAGGAATACGGAACCCTGACGGCGCGCACCCAGGCGCCGCTGGGCGTACCCATCGTAGACACCTCCACCTTTGATCAGCGCACCATGTGGGGGCCTCCCAGCAAAACCCCGCTATTCCTGCTTACCGTACCCAACCTGATTATTTTGGGAGTTTGGGGAACAATCGTATTTTTAATCCACAATCTGTATAAAATTTCAAAGTCTAAAAACAGCACAACATGAAAAACAAGATTATCTTAATCTTTGTGGGACTTCTCGCCTTCGCGTTTTACGCGTTCAGACCCGATTATCAGGATACCTGGACGGTACCCAAGGAATATCAGGACATGAAGAACCCGACCGATAAAGCCGATAAGGAAAATATGGCCATCGGAAAATCCCTGTACGCCAAGCACTGTAAATCGTGCCACGGCAATGAGGGATACGGAGACGGCCCCAAGGCAGCCGACCTCTCCGGAGACCTGGGAGACTTCTCAACGGCCAAGTTTCAGGCCCAGTCAGACGGAGCCCTTTTTTACAAAACCACGGTTGGGCGCGACGACATGCCGGAATTCAAGAAAAAAATTCCGGAAGACGAAGATCGTTGGCTCATTATCAATTACATGAGAACCCTTAAAGAATAAACCCGGATCTTTCCGGCCTCCGCGAAGAAGCGGCGGTTTTCTGGATGCGACCCGACGTCGGTATCGGGGCGGTCCCTGACCTTATTATGCCTATCCAAATGCATTTGCGATATATAAGTATCTCTCATCATGTGGCAACCGTGGCCCAACGGGAGCGGTTCCATATAGCGGAAACGGACAAAAAGGCTTTCCTTAGACGCGTTCAACAGGCTTTTCCGGATATTACGGGAATGATGCTGCTGGTAACCTGCAACCGGACGGAATTGTTTTTCGAATCGTCAAAAAGCAAGGCTACAGACCTGCGGGATTTTCTGCTGAAAGACACCCTGGGTGAAACCGGCGAAACGGAAGATCAGCTGTTCTTCTGTTGTGA
>DATIPV010000493.1:0-2103 GCA_035471525.1 Robiginitalea sp. | reverse complement strand
GGGATCAGCAGCAGGAATATCCAGGGCGCCATCAGGAAGAACGGGCTCAGATCGGCGAAGCCGTAGTCGAACAGGTTGAAAGGCCCTTTGAAAACCCAGAGGAACAGCCCGCTGAGCACCAGGAAGGCCACCATGACCAGGTAGCCGACAGGGGCTGTGAAAAAGGAGGAAAGCTCTTTTTTGAATATGGCAAACATAGGCGCGCTTTGCAATTTAAGGCCCGCCCCGGCTTTGGAGACTCCAGGCCTGGGGCTTGCGGGCAAATAACTTTTTGGTCCTGGCCCACACCGTCCTGAAGAACTCCGAATTCCGGTAGGCCTCCAGGTGCGATTCGGATTCCCAGATGCTGTAGGTGATAAAAACCTCCGGGTGGTTCAGGTCGCGGAGCAGTTCCAGCTTCAGGCATCCGGGAAACGCCCGGATATGCTCAGAGGATTCTGAGAAAATACGCTCAAAACTAGCAATATTTTCCGGTTCAAAAGTCATTTGGACGATTCGCGTGAGCATTCAGGAGAAATTGATCAGAACGGTGTCGCGGTAATCCATGCCCAGCAGTGTTGCAGCGCCCCCCACGGTTTTGAGGTTGCTTTTGTAGATAGCCAGTTCCAGGTAGCCGGCTGAGTTGAACAAGGCCAAAAGGTCTCCGGGCCCGCGCCTCTGGGCGGCAGGCAGGTCGAAGTTGATCAGGCCGCTGTACTGTTCGTAGATCTCCGTGAGCTTTTTGTTCCGGGCTTCCAGGGTAATTTTCCGCCCTTTGCGGTACGCTTCGATCAGGCTCCGGTGAATGTTGGTAACCACATTGCCGTAATTGTCGATATAAATTACGCAGCCGATAATGGCATTGCCTTCCTGGACCACCCGGGGTATGAATTCCTTGATGCTGAGCCAGCCGGCAACGGGTTTTCCGACGACTTCCAGGGTGCCTCCTCGGGCCAGGTGACAGGCTACCCTGGCGAAGACATCCAAAACCGGGAAAGCGGTCGGCGGGGTGTTGGGGAGCTTTATTTCAACCACCTTTTCGGGTTTGACCTCTTCGGTGATCAGGCTGATGACCCCGTTGTCGGCGGTGATAAAATAATGGTTGTCTACCAGGATCGCCAGATGGGTCTGCTCGGGGGTGCGCTCCGAATCGACCCCGACAATGTGGATGCTGCCTTCCGGAAAGGAGGTATAAGCGTTCTTGAGGATGTAGGCGCATTCCTGGATGTTGAAGGGGCTCACCTGGTGGGAGATATCTACAATAACGGCTTCTTTCAGCTCTTTGTAGATAGTTCCTTTTACGACGCCTACAAAATGGTCTTTCAGGCCAAAATCTGTAGTCAGGGTGATGATTGGCATCCGGGCGCTGTTGATATTTTTTTAGGTCTTCAAACCGAATTTTGCGTAAGTTTGACAGACAAAATTAACGAAAAAATCAGCGGCGCAAAGCGGTCTTTGCAGCCATCTCTCAAACAGGCCCTTTTTTTGAACGAACTCAGTCTAGAACTCACGGACATAAGCCCCAGAGAATTCTTCGGGGAACACAATACCAATATAGAACTGCTGAAAAAAACCTTCCCGAAGCTGAAGATCGTGGCTCGCGGCAGTCGCATTAAGGTGTACGGGGATCCGCCCCTGCTCGAGGAGTTCAACAGGCGTTTTGAGATGCTCACCACCCATTTTTCCAAGTACAACAAGCTGGATGAAAACGCGATCGCCCATATCCTGAGCAGCGACGGGAAGGACGAAATACACGCCCCTTTTCACAGCGGCGATGTGCTGGTGCACGGGGTCAGCGGGCGTCTGGTAAAGGCTCAGACGGCCAACCAGCGCCGCCTGGTGGAGGCCGTGGAAAAGAACGACATGGTCTTCGCCATAGGCCCGGCTGGTACCGGAAAAACGTATACCGGCGTGGCCCTGGCGGTTCGTGCCCTCAAGAATAAGCAGGTAAAGCGCATTATCCTAACACGGCCGGCTGTGGAGGCCGGGGAGAACCTCGGTTTTCTTCCCGGAGACCTGAAGGAGAAGCTGGACCCCTACATGCAGCCCCTGTACGACGCGCTCCGCGACATGATCCCGGCTGAGAAGCTGGTCAAATTCCTGGAAGACGGAACCATACAGATC
>DATIPV010000492.1:0-2474 GCA_035471525.1 Robiginitalea sp. | reverse complement strand
ACCATGCGCGGCTCTATGCGGGCACTCTTCGCAGTGAGCCCGTACCTGGACGCGAGGTAGGACTCGGTTAGCTGCAGGCGGTCCTGGTCCCAGGTTATGGGGCGCTGCACCACTGTGGGACTGGATGCCCCGCAGCTTCCGGCCTGCGATATTGTAAGCCCCAGGGCCAATGCGATCAATGGTTTTCTCATGGAACCTGATTTTCGGCCGTTTGAGAGCTGCCCGCATGCTGCGTTTGCGGCACCCCATACCTAATCTTCAGGCGGCAGCGGCCCCATTGCCTGGCTTTAAACAAGTCTTCGCCCATATAAATATCGATGTGCCGCTTAAAGCGTTCATTCATCTTGTCCTTTACCCGAAAGGTGTCCGGATACCCTTCGATGAGCACAGGGGTGCCCCGCTTCAGGCCCAGGCCGATCAGGTCTCTCGACACGGCCACGCTCGGCCGGTCGGGCCGCAGGGTGTCTCCCCAGGCGGCGATCGCCGGATTTCCATCCGTTTGCCCGGCCAGGGAGTTGTACGCCGTTACCATTACCTCCATTTCCTTCCACTCCAGGGCATCGGCCCTGCCGCCTTCGGTACAGGAGCAGGCCAGCAGGAATAAGGCTGAGGAGGCCCGGAGTGCGGAATTCAAGGAGTGCATGGACACGAATGTAATTTTTTCTTGCCGAAATCCCAATCTACAGGCGCAAAGCAAGCTTAAAATGTGCGAATCGCAAGGCCTTGCTGCTTTCCTCAAATCCGTAACTTAGCCTATGGAACTCAAAAACCACCCTGATACCCATGCGCATCCTGAAACGAATCGGCCTGCTGTTGGTGCTGGCTGCTGGTGTTACCCTGGCTTTTCAGTATCCCAAGCTCACCATTATCAGCGGCTATGCCGCCAAGAACATGGCATCGACTGCCTACCTGGCCAAACGAAGCCCGGAATCCATTCAATCCCAGGATCATAATGTGCCCCTTATTGCCCTGTCCTCGACCGCATACCGGTCGGGCGACCACACAGCTGAGGCCAGCGTAGGGGGGCTCAAAAAGCGCCGGGCGATCTGCCGCGACGGGGTGGGTTGCGCCCTGTTGCCCGAATCAGATGAAAAAGGTACTTACCCGGCCCTGAAACCGGAACGGACCCTCTCCCGCTCCCCCGCGCCCTACCCCTACGGAGACGGAATTCCCGCGGATACTGTGTTTCCAGAGGTATTTTACTCCAAGTTGGCAGAAGCGCTCGACCAGGCATTTCGCGATCCCGACAAGCAGCGCACGCGCACGGTGGCCGTGCTCTATAAAGACCACCTGCTGGCCGAGCGTTATGCGGACGGTTTCGATGCCGATACCCGTATCCTGGGCTGGTCGATGACCAAAAGCATTACGGCCACCCTCTTCGGCATTCGGGTATACCAGGGGCAGCTGCGCGTGGAGGATGCCGTTGACTGGGCGCCCTGGAAGGGTGATCCCCGAAGCGGGATAACCTACGACGATCTGCTGCGCATGCAGAGCGGTCTGGCCTGGGATGAAGATTACGGGAGTATATCGGATGTGACGCGCATGCTTTTCCTCAGCGAGGATATGACCACGGTGCAACCTGCCAAGGAGGCCGTGGCGGCCCCGGGTGCCATCTGGAATTACTCATCCGGGACCAGTAATTTTCTTTCCGGCCTGCTCCGTCAGGAACTGGGCGACCACCAGCAGTACCTGAATTTCCCCTACCGGGAGCTCATCGACCGTATCGGGATGAGCAGCATGCTGCTGGAGACCGACCTGTCCGGCCATTTTGTAGGGTCGTCTTACGGGTGGGCCTCCACCCGCGACTGGGCCCGGTTCGGCCTGTTGTACCTCCGCAGGGGGAACTGGGCCGGCGACCGGCTCTTCGACCCTGCCTGGGTCGATTACGTGACCCGGCCCACCGAGCATTCAGACCAGCAGTATGGCGCTCATTTCTGGCTCAACGCCGGCGGCAAGTACCCGGATGCCCCCAGAGACCTGTATTCGGCCAACGGCTATCAGGGCCAATTCGTCTTTATCATCCCGTCCAGGGACCTGGTAGTGGTCCGCACCGGCCTGGCAGAATCGCCCGACTTCGATGTGAACGCCTTTTTGGGCAAGCTCATGGAGGCCTTCAGATGAGTTCAGACCTGCTCCCACCCATGCTGTTGGTCGATAAAACCGGACGGTTTACAGGGTTCACAACAGACAGGCATGCTTTCACAACAATTAATTCGCAGGGTTGGCAAAGGGTCGTATGTTTACATCGTCTAACTGAAAAGACGGAGTTAAATTTTTTCATTTTCATATAGTGTTCTCGTAAAAGGGTCCTGGTAGCAATAGCAGGGCTCTTTTTTTTTTGAGGGTATTCAGTTCCGTGCCAGAAATGGGAACCCGGAATAGAAATTATATCTTAAGCGCCGGCAGAAAGAATCCATAACACATCTCAACCAACTCAAACAAGAGAATCATATTCCTCTGATACCAGAAATGCC
>DATIPV010000491.1:0-5935 GCA_035471525.1 Robiginitalea sp. | reverse complement strand
CCAGCTGTACCAGCGCTCGGCCGATATTTTCCTGGGCGTGCCCTTTAACATCGCCTCCTATGCCCTGCTCACCCTGATGATCGCACAGGTCTGCGGGCTGCAGCCCGGGGAATTCATCCATACCTTCGGCGACGCCCACATCTACAACAACCACATGGAGCAGATCCAATTGCAGCTGAGCCGGGATCTCCGACCCCTGCCCCAGATGCGGCTCAATCCGGAGGTAAAGGACCTGTTCGCCTTCCGCTTTGAAGATTTCACGCTGGAAAACTACCACCCGCATCCGCACATCAAGGGGGCTGTTGCGGTTTAGGCCTTATTCTGGCATTTTATAAAAACAAAAGGCCCGCCTGGGGCGGGCCTTTCTGGCTTTGCAATTTGTATCGAAGGTATACTTACAGCTCGAGTACTGCGTTTTCGGCACCGGCGAAGTCGTTCCACTGATAGCGGTCGGCGGCATCGTCGTTTACGTAATGTCCGTCTACCAGGTAGCGGAATTCGTAGGCATTTTCGGCCGGCAGGTCAAAAGTGCCCTTAAAGGTGCCGTTTTTGAGTTTTTTGAGCAGGCTGCCCTTCGGGTTCCATTTGTTGAAATCTCCAACTACGGCCACTTTTTTGGCTTCCTCGGCAGGTACGGTAAAGGTTACCTTGCAGACGGGCTTCGATTTCAGGTACTGTTTTTTTATCGCCATGATTTCAAATTTTCAGTGAATTAAATTCAAGTTTTACGCTACAAAGCAACATATAATAGCCCTAACGCACAATTGGTTAACCAATATTTGTGAATTTCGTAAAAATGAATTTACAAACCCTCGAACTTGATAAAAATGGGAGGCCCAGATTACGGGCGTCTCAAGAAGGGCGATAATTCCGTATCAATTCCGTGAGCCGGTCAAGGTCGTTTTCGGAGTTATAGCAATGAAATCCGAAGCGGATACCCCCGCCCCGCTGGGAGCAGACCAGGTCGTTTTTGCGAAGATGCCGGTATAGCCCCCCCGGATCGGCTATGTTGAAAATAGTGCTGTGATCTGGCCGCTGTCCCGCCACCGGATCCAGGATGCCCATACCGGCAAAGGCATCGCGGGCCTTGCCGGACAGGTCGCGGTTGTAGGCCTCGACCCGGTCTGTGCCCAGCTCCTGAAGCAGGGCCAGCGAAAAATGGAGGCTGCCGAAATTCAGGGTATCGAGATGGCCGGGCTCAAGCCTGCGGGCAAATGGGACGCGGTCGCGGGCAGAGAGGTCGCCCCCCGAGGCATTGAAGCCGGAAGACCGCAGGTCGATGCGGGCTTCCGCCAGGGCCGTGTGCAGCACAAAGCCGTTGCCGTTGCCCCCCAGCAGCCACTTGTAGCCGCTGGCCCCCAGAACGTCGATTCCGCCCGCATCAAAATCGAGGCCGAAGGCCCCCAGGTACTGGGTTCCATCGGCGATAACCAGCAGGCCGGGGAATTCCCGCTTTAAATCCCGAAGGAAGGCCGGGGCAATCAGCAGGCCGCTCACCCACTGGACCAGGCTCAGGGCCAGCACATCGGCCCCCCACTCCCCTATGGCCTGCCGAAGGCCTTCTTCCACGCCGGCACCAAGCTGTACGTGCCGGATTTCGAATCCACGGGTCTCAAAAGGCCAGTTCACGGAAGGGTAATCGCCTTCCAGCAATACCACCTTGCTGTCGCGCGGCAGTCCTTCCAGCAACAAATTGAGCCCGAGCGAAAAATTGGGCACCAGGGCAATGCGCTCTGCCGGGCAGCGGAAACAGGCCCCAATGCGCTCGCGGGTTTGGTCGAGCAGGGACAGGCTCCTTATTTTGTAATCGCTGCCCTCCACCAGGTAATCCAGGTCCTGTTCCTGCCTCCATTCGAGCAGGTCTTCGTGGAGGAGCCCCCAGGCCGGCGTATTCAGGTAGGTGTTTTGGGAAAGGAGCGGGAAATGGGCTCGGAAGGCGGAAATCGGCTTCATCCTGAGGGTTTGAATTCGCTATCTTTGCCAGTAAAGATAGGTATTCGGATGTTTTTCAAAAAAAAGAGGGAATCCCTGCTCAATGCGGAACAGCACGCCCAGCTGGAGTATGCCCAGCACCGCATAAGGCAGAAGAAAAGGCTCTTTAACCACTTTGTGGTATTTGTGGTCGGGGCGGTTTTCCTGATCGCGATCAACAAGGTCCTGAAATACCGGGCCGAGTACAACTGGTACCTCTGGGTGCTGGGGGGCTGGGCATTCCTCCTGGCCGTGCACCTGATTAACGTGTACATTACCCAGCGGTTTATGGGGCCCTCCTGGGAACGCGAACAGCGGGACAGGTTGCTGCGCCTGCAGCAGGAGCGCATCCGGAAGCTGGAAGCCGAAGTGGCGGCCGAACTGCCTTTGCCACAACCCGGCAAAAAAAAAGAACCCGGCCCATGAGGGAAATCATCCTTATTGCGGCAGCCGGAGACGGGAACGAACTGGGGCGGGAGGGCGAGCTGCCCTGGCACCTGCCCGACGATTTCAGGCGCTTCAAACAGCTGACCTCGGGCCATCCCATCCTGATGGGCCGCAAAACCTTTGAGACCTTTCCAAAGCCCCTGCCCAACAGGCTTCACCTGATCATTACACGCGACCGGAACTTCGGGGTCGACCACCCTTCGTGCCGGGTGGTGCACAGCCTGGAGGAAGCGCTGGAGGCAGTGGCCGACCGGGATCGCGTCTTTGTGATCGGCGGGGGGGAAATCTACCGGCAGGCCCTGCCCTTTGCCACCCTGATCGAGCTTACACGGGTGCACGGGCGTTTTCCGGCCGACACCTACTTTCCGGAGTTCGACCCGGCCTGCTGGGAGCAGGTTGCCTCGGAAGATCACCCGGCCGATGCCCGGCACGACTACTCCTTTACCTTTCAGACCTTCCGGAAACGTTGTTAGAATGGTGCGAAACGGGCCTTTTGAGTGTGGCCCAGCCGCTCCAGCAGCCGGTTCATGATCTGCGGATCGCCATTGGTGTACAATTCGTGCCTGCCGGTGCGGGCCTCCCCGCGCAGCCATCCTTTGGCGGCTAGCACCGCCTGGGTTTGCCTGGCTACGGGCAAACCGCAATCCACAATCTTCACCTGTCGGGGCAGCAGGTTGCGCAACGCGGGAATCAGGAACGGGTAATGGGTGCACCCCAGAACGAGGTGGTCGATCCCGGCCTCCAGCATGGGTGCCAGCAACTCTTCCAGGCGACCTTCCAGTTCGGGGTCTTCCAGGTTCCCCGATTCGATGAGCCGTACCAGCCCTACCCCTTCCTGCTCCAGGATGCTGATGCCTTCGGCATAGGTTTTGGAGGTTTCGGCAAACAGGTCGCTGGCCAGGGTCCCCCGGGTGGCCAGCACCCCGACCCGCCGCGTCTGGGAATGCAGGGCGGCCGGCTTGATTGCGGGTTCGATGCCAATAAAGGGCACCGCGTATTCGCGCCTCAGTTGGGCGATGGCATTGGTAGTTGCCGTATTGCAGGCCACCACGATAATTTTGCAGCCCCGGTCGAGAAGCCACTCGGTGTTCTTGCGGCTCAGTGCCCTTATCTCCCCGGGGGAACGCTCCCCATACGGGGCATGGGCACTGTCGGCCAGATACAGGGTGTCTTCGGCAGGCAACAGCCGTACGATTTCGTGCCAGACGGTCAGGCCGCCTACCCCGGAGTCGAATATCCCTATGGGGGATTCGTTCATAGCGTTAGGAGCATATGCCCAAAAATAAAAAAACCGCCCGGAGCGGGGCGGTTTTTTTCTTGTTGGGACTCTATTAGAATCCCAATTCCTTTTTCACTTCCGGAAGCAGGTCTTTTCCTGTGGCAACAATTACACCCGATCCCGGGCTGGCATCCAGCACATACTGGAAGCCCTGTGCGGCAGCCACCTTTTCAATGGCGGCCTTGGCCTTTTTGGAAATGGGCTCGAACAATTCGGCCTGCTTTTTAGACAGTTCCTGCTGGGCAGCCTGCTGGGCCTCCCCGATATTGCGCTCGGCTCCCTGAAGCTCCAGGGCCCGCTTCTGGTTTTCCTCCTCAGACATGGCACTGGCTTCGTTGTTGTATTGGGTGAACTTGTTCTGCAGTTCTTCCATGGAACTCTGAATATCGGCCCGATAGGTTTCTTCCAGTCGTTTCAGTTCGGCCTGTGCAGCCTTCATCTCAGGCATCGCCTGCAACAGCTCCGTCACATTGATATGAGCGGTCTTGCTCTGCGCCAGGGCCACCCCTGTGGCGGCTACGAACAAAACAACGGCTACAGCTACCTTAACTACGTGTTTCATGATCTTTAAATTGCTTATTTGAGTTAAAATATTTCGAATCTAATTAGTTACTTCCTATGGTGTCCTTAACCTGTTCGTTGGTTTTCAGCTCATCTTCGCGGGCCTTCCGTTTGGCATCCCGCTCCTCGAGCAGTTTTTGCCTCCGGGCCTCGTACGCCTTTTTGCGTTCTTCCCGCAATTTCAATTGCTCGGCCCGACGTGCCTCTGCATCCTGGGTCCGGGCCGCTTCGGCCTGCTGCGTGCGCTGCTGCCGTTCCAGCACGGCCTCGGAAACCGGTTCTTCGACCTCTCCCTCAAAAGACTCCAGCTGGCTCTCCACCCGCTTTGGCGGCTGGCTCACCCGACGCGTGCGGGAAATGCCCCGCAGCACCAAGTCGCTGATATCGTGTCTTTTTTCGGAGTACAACATTACGACATCCGCCGATTTATCGAAAATAAAATCATACATTTTATCGGCACCGATCTTCTGTACTTCGTTGAACACCTGGTCCTGAATCGGCTGAATCAGCCGCTGTTTCTGCAGTACCAGGTCGCCACGCGGACCGAACCGGTTCTGCTGGTAATCCTGCAATTCCTTTTCCAGGACCGCTATTTCCTCTTCCCGCTCGGCGATGAGCTCGTCGGTGAGCAGCACGCGTTCGGCCGCCAGGTTCTCCTTCTGCTGATCTATGGCATGCTGCCGGCCCTCGATGTCCGATTTCCACTGGAGCACCCTGTTCTCGAGCTGTTCGTTTGCCTCGCGGTACTCCTCCACATTTTCCAGGATATACTCCATATCCACATATGCGATCCGGACGCCCCGCTGGGCAAACGTTATTCCCGAAAGCCCCAGCAACAAGACAGCGGTTACGATTCGTCGCTTCATACCAGTACTGCTTTTCATGAATAGAAAATATCGTGCCAAATTTATCAAATCTTTCAATATGAATGATTTAGCAATTCAGCCAATCGGGAAAAGAGCCTTCCGTCCACGTCTAAAACTGCTGGCCGATGACAAAGTGGGTCTGCCATCCGCTTGCCCCAATATTGGAATCGGGCCTGTAGTCGTCGTCGAAGCCGTAACCGAAATCGATCCCCAACAGGCCAAAGGCGGGCATAAATATTCGAAGCCCTACTCCGGCCGATCTTTTTATCTGAAACGGATTAAATTCCTGAAAATTGTTGAAGGCATTCCCAGCTTCCAAAAATAATAGGGTATAAATCGAGGCAGTGGGTTTCAGGGTGAGCGGGTACCGGAGCTCCATGGTATACTTGTTGTAGACGATCGCCCCTTCGGCCTGGCCGGTCAGCGGGTCGAGCGGGGTAAGGGAGTTGTTTTCATATCCGCGCAGCTGTATGGTCTCCCGCCCGTCGAGGGTAAAGTTGCGGCCCAATCCGTCGCCTCCCAGCCAGAAGCGCTCAAAAGGAACCTTGCCCACGTCGGCGTTATAGCTGCCCAAAAAGCCGAATTCGGCATTGGTGCGCAGGATAAGCTTGCCCACGATGCGGGTGTACCAGTCGGCCCGGAATTTGACCTTGTAGTATTCCAGCCAGCGGAAGCGCTCCTGGTCGAGCTCTTCGAGCCGGGTTTGCAGCTCCAGGTAGCGCGGACTTCCCGCCTGGCCCTGGCTGGCCAGTTCCTGTTGTTCCCGGATCACATCTTCGGTCTCCTGCTTCAGCCCGGCGTAATCTTTGTC
>DATIPV010000490.1:0-3699 GCA_035471525.1 Robiginitalea sp. | reverse complement strand
TACGGGCTTTGGGCCCGACCAGACCACTATCAGCACCCTCATGAGCGAAATCGTGCTCGACCCGCAGAATTCCGACATCGTATGGGTGGGAACCAATATCGGGCTCTACAAGTCTGTCGATGCCGGGGCAAGCTGGGAGCGGAAACTCAGCGGAAGCGTGCGCGATTTCAAGTTGAAACCCGGAGACGGCAACACGGTATACGCCGCGACCAACAACCGCCTGTACCGAAGCACAGACGGCAATACCTTCTCGGAGGTTGCAGACAACAACCTGCCCCTCTCCTCAGGGCGGAGGGTACTGGGCGTAAGCCCCGCCGATCCGAATGTGGTATACCTGCTTACTGTCAATAATTTCACAGGCAATTTCAGCTTTCAGGGCCTGTACCGATCCGACGATTCGGGGGCAACCTTTACCCAAACGCAAAATACCCAGAACATCATGGAATCGAACCAGGCCTGGTTCGACCTGGCCCTGGAGGTGTCTCCAGACAATGCGGATGAACTTTACGTGGGGTGCCTGAATATCTGGAAGAGCCTGAACGGGGGCGATTCTTTCACCCAACTCAACGATTGGTTCCGCAACGACGCCGCCTATACCCACGCCGACATCCACACCCTGAAATTCTTTGGGAACCGCTTGTTTGCCGGCACAGACGGCGGAATTTACGTAACCTCCGACGGCGGTAATACCTTCCAGGACCGCTCGGCAGGCCTTGCCATTGGGCAATTTTACAGGCTTTCCGTTTCGAGCTCCGACGCCTCCATCATGGCCGGCGGCCTGCAGGACAACGGCGGTCAGATCCGGGGGCCGGGCGGGGCATGGAACAACTACCACGGCGGGGACGGCATGGACCACGCCTTTGACCCCAACAATCATACGGTGGTCTACGGCTTCATCCAGTTCGGTCTGATCCTGGTCCTGTCTACAGATTCAGGGCAGTCGATCGGTTTTATCGGCCCCCCGACCAACACCAGCGGCGACCCGATTGAGGGGAACTGGATCACGCCCCTGGCTGTCAATGCCCAGGGGGAAGTATTTGCCGGGTATAACGCGGTGTATAAACTCGTCGGGAACCAATGGGAGCAGCTTTCTTCGGGCCTGGGGCAGGGCATTGAAGACCTGGAGGCCTCTCTGAACGACTCCCAGGTGCTCTACGCGGCCGAGGGCAACGGCCTTTTCCGCAGCGGGAACGGGGGGCTCACCTTCCAGAAGGTCTTCTCCTTCGCCACGGAAATAGCCGATATGGCCATCCATTCCCTGGACGACAATCTGGTATATGTGGCAACCTCAAACCGGGTCGGTACAGACCTGAGCGACCAGCCGGCCGGGCGCGGGGTCTTTCGGGTCACGGTTGACGGGAATACGGCCACGGCAGAAGACATTACCCTGAACCTGCCCGCAGACCAGGCCTATTTTTCGATTGCCCACCAGGGCAGGAACTCCGACAACCCCGTCTATGTGGGCACCAGCCTGGGGGTCTACCGGCTGGACGACACATTGACCGAGTGGGAAGATTACTTCAGCGGCCTGCCCAACACAGCGGTGAGCGACCTGGAAATTAACCTCGACGACGAAGTGATTACGGCGTCCACCTATGGCCGGGGGGTTTGGCAGTCGCCCATCCCGGTAGAGGTGCCCGATGCCGACGTGCGACTGCTCTCAGTTTCTCCCGAACCCAATACGGTGCTCTGCAGCCAGATATTGCCCGAGGTAACCGTTGAAAACAAGGGGCTAAACCCCATAACCCAGCTCGATTTCACCTATACCGTAAACGGTGGGGCGGGGCAGTCGTTCCCGGCTACCCTGAACCTGGCTCCGGGGGCCACAACCACCGTTGCGCTGCCGGCGCTCCCTTCCGACCTTTTCGGAACGGTATTGCTGGAGGTACAGGTAACCACGGCAGGCGATGCCTTTGCTGAAAACAACGAGGGACAAACCCGCCTGCTGGCCAATGCCCCTGCTTCGGGCACAGCCCTAAACGACTTCGAACCCGGCTCCGACCCCCTGGTAACGTATAATGAAACCGATTCGGGCAGCGAATGGGAGCTCGGGGTGCCCGCCGGGCCCCTGCTCAACCAGGCCGCCTCGGGCACGCAGGTCTACGCCACCAACCTGGATGGCGACCACAACGATGCCACCAAGGCCATCCTGATGACCCCCTGCTACGATTTTACCACTTTACTGGCGCCGGTGTTGCAGTTCAACATGGCCTACGACCTGGAGTTGAACTTCGACATCGTCTATGTACAGTATTCCACAGACAACGGGGCAAGCTGGCAGGTGCTGGGGCGCGTGGGCAGCGAGCCCAACTGGTACAACAGCGACCGGACCAACCAGAGTTCGGGCCCGGAAGACGACTGCCAGAACTGCCCGGGGGGGCAGTGGACCGGCACGAATGCCACCCTGAGCCAATACGCCTACGACTTCGGGATGAATGCCGCCCTGGGCGAAACCGACCTCACCGGGGAAGCGAATATCATGTTCCGCCTGGTTTTCCATTCAGACCCCTCGGTGGTGCAGGAAGGAGTAGTGATAGACGACCTGGGAGTGGTTGGCCTGGTTAACGACGAAGACGACGACAACGACGGCGTCCTGGATGCAGACGACAACTGCCCCCTGCTGGCCAATGCCGGGCAGGAAGACAACGACGGGGATGGCCTGGGCGATGCCTGCGACCCCGATGACGACAACGACGGGGTAGCCGACGGCGCAGACAACTGCCCGTTTGCGTTCAATCCCGGGCAGGACGATCTGGATGGTGACGGCCTGGGCGACGTTTGCGACGACGACCTCGACAACGACGGCGTTCCCAATGCCGCGGACAGCTGCCCCGGCACCCCTGCAGGGGCCACGGTCGACACCACGGGCTGTGAGGTCTTCAGCCTCCCGGCCTCCAACTTCCTGGTCCAGACGGCCGGCACCTCCTGCATCGGCACTCCGAACGGATCTGTTTCCGTTACGGCCGGGCAGGCTTTTGACTATACCGCCACCCTGACGGGCGGAGCCAGCCCGCAGACAGCCTCCTTTACGGAAACCACCAGTTTCGGGGGCCTGGGGGCCGGCGCCTATGAACTCTGTATCGAAATAGCCGGGCAGGCCGGCTACAGGCAGTGCTTCCAGGTGGCCCTGGAAGAGCCCGAGCCCCTGTCGGTGAGCGCGGCGATCCGCACGCTGAGCGACGAGGTGGAACTCACTCTGAGCGGTGCCGACCTGTTCATTGTCGAGCTGAACGGGCAGACCTACCGCACCACTGAGAAGAGCCTGCGCCTGCCCCTGGACCGGGCCGGCAACCACCTGGTGGTGCGAACCGAACAGGCCTGTCAGGGCACCTTTGAAGAAACCCTGATCCTGGCCGATTCCCCCCTGGTCTATCCAAACCCGGTTGGAAACGAATGGTTGCATATATTTCTCGGAAACAGGGCTGCAGACACCGCTGTGCTCACCCTGTACGACCTGGCCGGGGCCCGTCTGTATTCGAAAAGATCCCCGGTGGTCGCCTCGCAAACGGGGCTCGACATGAGCGGGTTCCCCAATGGGGTCTACATCCTGAATATCCGGGTCGGCGACACCTTGCTAATTTATAAAATCGTGAAAAAATGAAGATGATCCAGCGACTCGCAGGGGCAGGTTTCGGGCTGCTCGTGGCCTGCAGCGGCGGGGATGGCGGAGGGAATCCGGAACCGCAACCCGTACCGGCC
>DATIPV010000489.1:0-3097 GCA_035471525.1 Robiginitalea sp. | reverse complement strand
TTCGGAACGGTACGGCCGGAGGGCCTCTTCCACGGCTTCCGGGTTGAGGCTGTGCAATACCAGGATGGGTTGCCCGCCGGTTTCGAGCAGGCTCAGCTGTTCCACGCTTTCCACCAGGCTTGCCCGCTCATTGGTTCGGGCGAGCAGGTCGCCCTGGTTGCTCAGGAATTGGCCGGGCTGTTGCAGGGAATAGCTGAAGAGGGACGAACTGCCTGCCGGAGCTATGCGGGTAACTTCGTCGAGCGGGAACACCGGGATGCCCCGCAACAAGTTCCGGTTGTGCAACAGGCTGTCTGCAGGTACTTCCAGCCCCTGCACGAAAAGGGCGTCTGAGCCCATTTGCAGGTCGTAGGCCGACCAAACCCCATGTGCCGGCACCCCGGTAACGGGGGTGCCCAACAAGAGGAAAGAAAGCGGGTGGGGCCCGCCCGGTGGGAGGTAGAGCGTTGCCCCCGCCTGTGGGTTAGCCGTGCGCATGGCCTCCTCCAGGGCTGCCGGCGCAGGCCGGTCTTTGGAAAGGGCAGCGCTCAGCACCTGGGCAGAAGAAGCCACCAGGCGCCAGGGGCCGTATGTTTCGCTTTGCCAGGAGACCGAATCGGGCAGGTGCCAGCGAACCCTTTCCTTGTCGAGGCTGTCTGAGAGCGCCGGGCTGATTTCCTCAAAGACCAGCAGCCATGTGTTGTGCCGCCCCGCCTTCCCCGACCACGCGAACAGGGCTTTGGGGCCAATGTCCAGGCCGAGGAGCGAATCGAGGGTGCCATACAGGGCGTTCGGATAGCGATTGCGGTAGGCATCCAGCAGGCCGTTGTTCTGAAATTCTGACCGGAATTTTTCCGTGCTGTGTATCTGGAACAGGGCTTGTGTGCCGGCAGGGAGGAAGTCGAGGGGGTTGGAGACGGCAGGTTTTCCGGGGGTGCAGCCGGATAGCAGCAGGACGAGGCCAAGCAGGGCGGAAAGGGCGCGCATCTTAAGGGGGTCGGTTTCCTACAAAAGTAGCACCTAGAATTCAATTTTGAGCTGGGTGGGGAGCAATCGGAAGCTTTTGCGGTGGTAGGGCGACGGGCCATGCCGTTGCAGGGCTTCGCGGTGGGCAGCGGTGGGGTAGCCCTTATTGCCTTTCCAGCCGTACTGGGGGTATTCGCAGTGAAGTTCTTCCATAAGGGCGTCGCGGGCCGTTTTAGCCAGAATGGAGGCTGCGGCAATGTTCTGGTAATTTCCATCCCCTTTCACAAGGCACTGATAGGGAATCTCCGCATAGGGTTTGAACCGGTTTCCGTCTACCGCGATGGCCCTGGGGCGCATTCCCAGCAGGTCCAGTGCGCGGTGCATGGCCAGAATGGAGGCATTCAGGATATTGATATCGTCGATGGTCTGCGGATCTACATGGGCCACGGCATAACTGAGGGCCTGCTTCATAATGGCCGGTGCCAGGGCCTGGCGCGCCGCCTTTCCCAGTTTTTTGGAATCGTTGAGCAGCGGCAGTTCGAAGCGCTCGGGCAGGATAACAGCCGCTGCGGTCACAGGCCCGGCCAGGCATCCCCTGCCGGCTTCATCCGTGCCCGCTTCCAAAGCGCAGCTGTAAAATGGCATCAGCATTTTTAAATGTAAAAAAATCTAAAAGGAAAAGATCCTTAAAAACAAAAGTTACGCTCTCTCTTTAAGAAATACTTAACAAGGCAGGTAAAATGCTGTGGATTCCGTAAACGGCTGTAAATAAATAAATATTAAAAAAGTATCCTTCGTATCTTTATAAAAAGTTAACTCAAAAATTCTAACTCGATGAGATCAAGACAATATTGGATCTTGATACCACTGATGCTGGTGTTAAGTATAAACTTCTCCTTCGCACAGGAGAAACTCGTTTCGGGTATGGTTGTGGATCAGGATGCCGTTCCGCTTCCGGGGGTTTCCGTGGTGGTGCAGGGAACTGTGCGCGGAACACAGACAGATTTCGACGGGAATTACAGCATCAGCGTGTCGGAAGGGGAGGTACTTCAGTTTTCCTTCATCGGCCAGAAAACGGTGTTAATTACCGTAGGGGCACCTTCCGTAATTGACGTTACCATGGAATTAGACACCGAGGCGCTGGAAGAAGTGGTCGTACAGGGGTATCGGTCGGCCACCCGCGAAAAATCGAGTATCGCCTCGCAGACCATTTCCTCGCAGACCATTGAGAACCGGCCCAATGCCAACGTTATTCAGACCCTTTCCGGGCAGGTGGCCGGCCTGGAGATCAATACCGTTACAGGGCAGCCCGGGGCTTCTCCGACCGTCCGCCTTCGCGGGACCAATTCCATAAACGGGAATACTTCCCCCCTGTTCATCATCGACGGAATTCCGGTAGACGAGAACAACTTCAGGAGTATCAACCCACAGGACATTGCCTCCATAGATGTTCTCAAAGATGCCGGGGCAACGGCCGTCTACGGGAACCGGGGTGCCAATGGGGTGGTTTACATCAAGACCAAGCAAGGCAGCTACAATACCCCCCTGCAGATCAATTATACCGGGATCCTGAGCTTCAACTCAATCCAGAAGAACGATTACAACCTGATGGATTCCCAGCAACAGCTCACCCTGGAGAATGAAAGGGGCGCCGGAAGAGGGGCAACCCTTACCCCCGATGAAATAGCGGCTGCGCCCACTTTTAACTGGGTTGACTATTTCTTCCGCACCGGGCTTACACAAAACCACAACGTGAGCCTTTCCAGCGGCGGGGAGCGATCCTCCCAGTTCACCTCCCTGGGGTATTTTGACCAGCAGGGGATCCTCAAGAACTCGGACCTGAAACGATTCAGCATCCGCAACAATGTTGCGGGAAGGTCTGCAAACGACCGTTTCAGTTATGGCACGAACATCAATATCAACTACTCCAAATCCAATGATCCCAATGCCGTTGGGACAGCGGCCGTTAACCAAAACTATATCGTCGGGGCATATAATTCGGCACCTTATATAACCCCGGATGAATACATAGACGGGGCATCTTTGCTCAACCCGCTGCTTTTCTCCAACACCCCCCTGTTTCTGATCGACCGGCTGCGCAACTTTACGCTGCTCAGGGAAGAGCTGAAGATTATCGGAAGCTTCAAAGCCT
>DATIPV010000488.1:0-2831 GCA_035471525.1 Robiginitalea sp. | reverse complement strand
GTATTCTGATCCGGTGCTGTAGATCCCGTCATTGTCGTAATAGGAAGCCTGCTGGTAGGAACCGCAGGAAGCCGCCAGCAAGCCGACGAGCCCCGCAAAGGCGGCGTACCGGGTTTTCGTGTAGGGAAGCGAGAAAGACATCACAGCAATTTTTATTTATTGTTGAACATACTAAAAAATAATTAGTTTTGACCAATTATTTCGATGTATAGCAGTACAAGTACTGTGCCAAACCACAATCGATGAGCAAAAATTTGACGAAACGCAGCGAGGATTACTCGAAGTGGTACAACGAGCTGGTGGTAAAAGCAGATCTGGCCGAAAATTCCGGGGTACGGGGTTGCATGGTTATCAAACCCTACGGATACGCCATCTGGGAGAAGATGCAGGCGGCGCTTGACAAGATGTTCAAGGATACGGGGCACCAGAACGCCTATTTCCCGCTTTTTATACCCAAGTCGTATCTGAGCAAGGAGGCCAGCCATGTGGAAGGATTTGCCAAAGAATGCGCGGTGGTAACGCATTACCGCCTTAAGAACGCCGAAGACGGCAGCGGCATCGTGGTAGACGAAACGGCCAAACTCGAGGAGGAGCTTATCGTGCGGCCCACTTCGGAAACCATTATCTGGGATACCTATCGCAAGTGGATTCAGTCGTACCGCGACCTGCCGCTGCTGATCAACCAATGGGCCAATGTGGTGCGCTGGGAGATGCGCACGCGCCTGTTTCTGCGAACGGCCGAGTTCCTTTGGCAGGAAGGGCACACGGCCCATGCCAC
This sequence comes from Robiginitalea sp., assembly GCA_035471525.1. Classification (GTDB taxonomy): domain Bacteria; phylum Bacteroidota; class Bacteroidia; order Flavobacteriales; family Flavobacteriaceae; genus Robiginitalea. The sequence continues at coordinate 2,053 of DATIPV010000488.1, read as the reverse complement.
AGAGGCCGAGGCCATCGCCGAGGCTGAGACCATATTGGGGATTTACGCAACTTTTGCCGAAAGCTTCATGAGCATGCCGGTGATCAGGGGCACCAAGACATCCGGGGAACGATTTGCCGGGGCCGAGGAGACGTATTGCATAGAGGCACTGATGCAGGACGGCAAGGCCCTGCAGGCCGGAACATCGCATTTTCTAGGCCAGAATTTCGCCAAGGCTTTCGATGTGAAGTTCGACACCCGGGAAGGGGGGCTCGATTACGTTTGGGCTACCTCCTGGGGGGTTTCGACCCGGCTTATGGGGGCCCTGGTCATGACCCACGGCGACGACAACGGCCTGGTGCTCCCCCCCAAGCTGGCGCCCATCCAGGTAGTGATCGTGCCCATCTACCGGGGAGACGAGCAGCTGGAGGCCATCAGCGCAAAGGTCACCCCTGTGATGGAACAGCTCAGGGCCAAAGGCATTTCCGTAAAATACGACAACCGCGACACGCACAAGCCCGGCTTCAAGTTCAACGAATACGAACTCAAAGGGGTGCCCGTGCGACTGGCTGTCGGCCCCCGCGACCTGGAAAATGGCACCTTTGAACTCGCCCGCCGCGACACGCTTGAAAAATCGGTCGTGCCCGTGGAGGGCATAGCCGACCGGATCGAGTCGCTGCTGGAGGAGATTCAGGAAGCCATCTTCAGAAAATCTGAAGCCTTCCGCGATGCCAACATCGTGGAGGTAGACAGCTACGAGCAGTTCCGGGAGGTGATCGACAACCGGGGCGGTTTTGTAAGCGCTCACTGGGACGGGACACCCGAGACGGAAGAGCTGATCAAGGACGAAACAAAAGCCACCATTCGCTGCATCCCGCTCCATCCGAAAGCCGAGCCGGGAACCTGCGTGCGCACCGGGAAACCGTCCCCTTACCGGGTCTTGTTCGCCAAGGCGTATTAGGCTGAAAAAATCCCGGAAGGGTGTTGTACTGGTAAAAAATAATTGTATTTTTGCACCTGCCTAATTGGAAGGCATGTTTGGCTATGGGGTACGGCTGCCGGTCGCTACCCGACGCCTTTTGAAATAACGGCCCGTTCGTCTAGGGGTTAGGACGCCAGGTTTTCATCCTGGTAACAGGGGTTCGATTCCCCTACGGGCTACAGAAGTTTTGCAGGGCACTTGAGCGTACTGCCGCTTGCTGCTGCCGACTGACAACTGAATGAACGGCCCGTTCGTCTAGGGGTTAGGACGCCAGGTTTTCATCCTGGTAACAGGGGTTCGATTCCCCTACGGGCTACAAAATAGGTCAATTAAAAGGTTCCGGGACGGAGCCGCTTTAGAGTAAAGAATATGGCAAATCACAAGTCTGCATTAAAACGCATCCGCCGGAACGAGGCTGTACGCCTTCGCAACCGCTATCAGCACAAAACCACCCGCAACGCGATCAAAAAGCTGCGCCTGGAGGAAGACAAGAAAAAGGCTGAGGCCCTGCTGCCTTCGGTAGTGAGCATGATCGACAAGCTGGCCAAGCGCAACATCATCCACTCCAATAAGGCGGCCAACCTGAAGAGCAAACTGACCCGGCAGGTAGCACAGCTGTAAGCTGTATACGCCCGTAGTATTGAAAAGCCCCGGCCATGTGCCGGGGTTTTTTGTTGGCGGGCATGCCCTGCAGCGATCAGAGGTGCCGGGTTGAAATTTCCCGACGCCTGCGTCTCGGGCTGCGGTTGCCTGGGGGGAGATACCAAAAAACCCGGCGCAGGGCCGGGTTTGCAGTCGATACAAGCGTTTTTGCTATTGGCTCATCGTCATCAGGAACTCCTCGTTGGTACGGGTCTGTTTGATGCGCTGTTCCATGAATTCCATGGCCTCAATGGGGTTCATGTCGGCCAGGTATTTGCGCATAATCCACATCCGTTGCAGCGTGTTCTCGTCCAGGAGCAGGTCGTCGCGGCGCGTGCTGGACGCCACCAGGTCGATGGCCGGGAAGATCCGGCGGTTCGAGATGCGGCGGTCGAGCTGCAGTTCCATGTTGCCGGTGCCCTTGAATTCTTCGAAGATCACCTCGTCCAT
>DATIPV010000487.1:0-5166 GCA_035471525.1 Robiginitalea sp. | reverse complement strand
GGAAACCGGTAAGATGTGTTTCCCATGGGAATCTTTTTCTGCAGAACACGGCACAAAAAAGCGGCTGCCCGAAGACTAGTTTTCGGAGGCGGGTTCCAGCACCAGGCTGAACACGAAGGCCCCGACCTCCTTCAGCGGTTCGTACAGTATGGAATTTTCGACCGTCTCAGCTCTGATGAGCCTGTAGGAATTATTGGCCCTCTCAAAGAAAATGAGAAGCGCCCCGAGGATAACGGCCACTTTCACCAGGCCAAAAAGGCCCCCGGCCAGGGTATTGATAAAACCGAGCAGGGCAAAGTCGGCGATCCGGGTCAGGAATTTGCCCAAAAGGTGCACTGCAATAACAATGGCCAGGAAGGTTACGGTAAAAGCGGTGAGTTTGATATAGCGCAGGTCCCACGACAATCGCTCACTGAGATAATCGGCTGCCAGGTACGAAAAATGAATGGCGCCGTAAATCCCGGCAATCAGGGCTATAATGGAGGCGATCTCCACGAACAGGCCGTTGCGCAGGCCCTTGTAAAGCCCGTAGGCAAGCAACAAGACCAAAACGATGTCGAGCAGTCCCATAGGGCTTTTTAACAAAGATAGCGGTTTGATTTGTACCTTTGAGCCCTTCGGGCATACGTTGCCCGCACCCGATCGAAATGGCCAGAGACGCACTCCTGAAAGAACGCTGGGAACGGTTGCAGCAAAAGTTGTCTGACCAGTTTGCCGAGGGCGCCCCGCTGGAGCTGGACGCCATCATCTACCTGGTGGGGATACAGGAGCTTGGGCAATACCACCGGCGGTATAAAAAAGACGAGAAAATCGAATTGATGCATATAGCCATCTGCAGGTTGCTGGAACCCTATGGCTATTATGAATTCGAGCATTTCGACGCCGATGGCTGGCCGCATTACCGCCTGGTGGAGCCCCTGCCCCCTCTGAAAGCCGGCGAACAGTCGGTGCTCATGAAGGAAGCCATCGTGGGCTATTTTGTCGAAAAGCAGTATTTGGAATGAAGGCATTCGAACCCTATTATGCCGTAATTTTTACCTCTGTGCGAACTCCCGTGGAAGACGGCTACTCCGAGATGGCCGCTGCCATGATGGAGTTGGCTGCCCGGCAACCCGGTTACCTGGGGGTGGAACACGCCCGGGATACCACCGGCATTACGGTCAGTTACTGGAAATCACTGGCTGACATCGCCGCCTGGAAGGCCCAGTCAGATCACCAGCTCGCCCAGCAAAAGGGCCGGGAGGCCTGGTATTCTGAATATACGGTTCGGATTTGCCGCGTGGAAAGGGAGTACGATTTTCGGCCTTAGAGGGCTGTCAAGGCCGGAGTCGCAGGGCTTCCAGCGCGTCGGAAAGAGACCTGGCTGCCGGGGCGGACCGGCGGGGGAGGGCATGCCCCCCCAACTGCAAAATACCTCCCCGGAATGCAATTTCCCAGCACCCATCCCCCCCTCCCCAAGGCCTGTACCCGGGTATTATTTCCTGCCCGGCGCCAACCGTTTTCCTGCTTTGCAGCCATCTGACAATAAAGTATCTTTGGGGATAAAACCGCGCCTTGAAAAAGCCCGTCCCATTCACCGTCCTGGACCGACCTTCGCAACTCCGCACCCTGGGATCGGAGCGGTTCGACCTGGCAGTGATCGGAGGAGGGATTACCGGGGCCGGCATCGCACTCGACGCGGCTTCCAGGGGACTGCGCACCGTTTTGCTCGAGAAGGGCGATTTCGCCTCCGGAACCAGCAGCAAGTCTACCAAGCTCATACACGGCGGCCTTCGCTATTTGAAACAGTTCGATTTCTGGCTGGTGAAAGAGGTCGGGTCTGAGCGCGCCATCGTCCACCAGCTCGCACCCCATCTGGTGCTCCCCGAGAAAATGCTGCTGCCCCTTATCGAGGGTGGGTCGTATGGAAAATGGCTCACTTCGTTCGGCCTGAAGGTATACGATATCCTGGCCCAGGTAGCGGATGACGACCGGCGCCGGATGCTCGAGAAGGACGAAGCCCTGCAGCGGGAGCCCCTGCTTCCCGATCAGGAATTGAAGGGGGGGGGATACTATGCAGAATACCGTACCGATGATGCCAGGCTCACCCTCGAAAATATCAAGACCAGCCTGCAATTCGGCGCCACGGCGCTGAACTATATGCGCGTAGACGGTTTCCTGCTCAACGGGGACGGAAAAATATGCGGGGTACGGGCTGCCGACCTGCTGGGCGGGGGCAGCCTTGAGATTGCCGCCGAATACGTAATCAATGCAACCGGGCCCTGGGTCGATGGCCTGCGTACCCTCGACGGAAGGCTGCAGGGCAAGCGGCTGCATCTCACCAAAGGGGTTCACCTGGTTTTCCCGCATGAAAAACTGCCGGTGCGGCAATCGATTTATTTTGATGTGCCCGACGGGCGAATGATATTTGCCATTCCCCGGGGAAAGGTAACCTACGTGGGCACTACCGACACCGATTATCAGGGCGACATCGACCACGTGAAGGTCGATCTGGCCGATGCGGTCTACCTCCTTGCGGCAGTGAACCATATGTTTCCGTCCATGGAACTGGAACTGGCAGACATCGAGTCGTCCTGGGCCGGGTTGCGTCCGCTCATCCACGAAGAGGGCAAATCGGCTACCGAGTTATCCCGGAAGGATGAATTGTTCACCTCCGAATCCGGGCTCATCTCCATTGCCGGAGGCAAGCTGACCGGGTATCGGAAAATGGCTGAACGGGCCGTGAACCGGGTGGCAAAGTCCATGGAAGAATCGGGACGTGTTCTGGAAGGAAGTCGTACGGATGCCGTCCCGTTATGCGGGAACGGTTTTGCCGATTTCAGGGGGGTCAAAGACTATGCGAAGAACGTGGCCAGGCGTCTTGAACCGATGGGTTTTGACCAGGCGCGCGCCTGGGAACTGGTTACCACCTATGGCATACAGGCCGAACAGATCCTGTCGCTTTTCGATTCCTTTTCCGATCCCGACACGGTCTGGCGCCTGTTAAAAGCCGAACTGCATTTCGGCATCGCCCACGAAATGGTGACCAGTCCGGCCGACTTCTTCATACGTCGCACGGGCCGGCTGTATTTCGATATCGGGACCATGAAAAAGTACCTGAGCCAGACGGCGGAAGCCTGTGCCGCCCGGCTCGGGGCCGACTCCGCACAGGCCGACGCCTGGGTAGGGGAACTGGAAGCGCTCATCCGGGAGCACTCCGACTTCGATCTGGAGTACCGGTCTGCTCAGCTCATCTGATCGGCCAGCTCGGCGAACACCTTCTTGGCGTTCTTTTGCTCGTACAGTACCTTGTAAACCGCGTCTATTATGGGGGTCTTTACTTCCTTCTTGAAGTTTTCCTTGATTTTGTACGCGCTTTTGGCAGCATAATACCCTTCGGCCACCATGCTCATCTCCATCATGGCGCTTTTAACCGTATACCCCTTCCCGATCATGTTGCCGAACATGCGGTTTCGGCTAAAGGTGGAATACCCGGTTACCAGGAGGTCTCCCAGGTAGGCGGAGTGGTTGATGTTCCGGTCTATGTTGTAGAGCCGTTTCACGTATCGTTTCATTTCCCGGATGGCATTGCTCATCAAAACAGACTGGAAATTGTCGCCATACCCCAGCCCGTGTGCAATTCCAGCCGCGATGGCATATATGTTCTTGAGCATGGCCGCGTATTCGGTGCCGATGATATCCGGGGAAACCTTGGTCTTAATGTACGAGCTGCTAAGGGCGTCTGCCACCAAACGGGCTTTCCGCTTGTCGGTACAGGCGATGGTCAGGTACGATAAGCGCTCCAGGGCCACCTCTTCGGCATGGCAGGGGCCGGTTATGACCCCTATGGAGCGGTAGGGGATGCCGTATTTCTCGTGGAAATGTTCTCCAACGATACGGCCGCTTTCGGGCACGATCCCTTTAATGGCGGAAAAGATGATTTTACCCTGCAGGGGCTCCTGCAACTTGGCCAGTTCCGATTCCAGGAAAGCCGAGGGGATCGCGAAGATGAGCAGATCGGCTTGCGCCACGGCTTGATTGATATCTGCCGTCAGCCGCAATTTGGAAGTGTCGAGCTCCACCGAGCTCAGGTAGTTGGGGTTGTGGCCTTCCCGCCCAATATATTCAACGGCTTCGGCGCTGCGCATATACCAGACCACCTCGGGCAGGTTTTCGCAAAGCATCTTTACAAGGGCCGTAGCCCAGCTGCCTCCGCCCAGGACGGCAAAACGTGTCGCTTTTTTCAATGCTCGGGTTTTGAGGCAAAAGTACTCAAAAAGGCATCATCGCACAGCCGGGCTGCTCCCAATGCGGAATATCGACTGCCGGGAGCCGATCTGCAAAAGGATCGGGCGGGTTTTTGCGGGGGGCCTGTGCCGCCCGCTTGCTTTTCCGGTTATTCGCGCATCAGGCTTATGGCCAGTCCGCCGCCCGGAGCCAGGTAAAAGTTCAGACGGCTTTCGGAGGTTACCGGGGCCGATTCGATCGAGATGGCTTCCGGGTTGTCGCGGTAGTGGGCCCCCTCCCCGTCTTTGTAGAAGGTGGCGCGAAAGGTCTGGCCCTCTGGGAGAAAGCCGAAATCGACCTCCAGTTCGCGCGCGACTTCATCGGTTACGGCCCCCACGAACCAATTGCCGGTTCCCCGCTCTTCGCGTGCGATGGCTACATAATCGCCCACCTCCCCGTCGAGCACCACCGATTGTTCCCAATCGACCCCCACCTCGCGGATGAATTGAAGGGCCGGTTGCCCGGTGTAATTTTCCGGCAGGTCGCAGGCCATCTGGATGGGGCTGTAAATGACCACATAGAGGGCCAGCTGCTGGGCCAGGGTGGTATTGATCTGATTGCTGGGCTTACTGGGCAGGGCCGTGTCGAAAACCCCCGGGGTAAAATCGATCGGCCCGGCCAGCATGCGGGTAAATGCCACGATGGGAATATGTTCAGGCGGGTTCCCGCCGTCGGTGGCCCAGGCGTTGAATTCCTGACCCCGCAATCCTTCCCGCGCAATGGCGTTGGGGAAGGTGCGCCGCAGCCCGGTGGCCTTAATGGGTTCGTGGGCGTTCACCGCAACCTCATAGGCGGCTGCCGTTTCGAGCACCTTCCGGTAGTGGTTCACCATCCATTGCCCGTGGTGGTATTCCCCTTTCGGGATAATCTTGCCCACGTAACCGGTCTTTACCGAATGTA
>DATIPV010000486.1:0-2157 GCA_035471525.1 Robiginitalea sp. | reverse complement strand
AGGGCTTCCAGGGCATGGCGCACGTGTCCGCCAGCCCCCGGGCTGTCAAAAGCCAGCACCAGCTTTCCGGCCCGGTCCAGGACGAAGGTCTCGCGCCCGGGCAGCAGGTTGAAAAATCGCTTGCGGACCCCGAACAGCCGGCTCACCTCCCCATCCGGGTCGCTGAGCAACAGAAAGGGCAGGCTCAGGCGCGAAGCAAAGTTGCGGTGGGTGCGTTCGGAATCGGAACTGATTCCGACCACCAGGGCCCCCGCCTCTGCGAAGTCCTCATAGCTGTCGCGGAACGAACACGCCTCGGCCGTGCAGCCCGGCGTAAAATCCTTCGGGTAAAAAAAGAGCACCACAGGGCGGCTTCCCAGGTGTTCCGAAAGCCGGAAGGGCTTGCCGCTTGAGTCGTTCAGGACAAAATTGGGTGCCTGTACCCCCAGTGGCAGCCCCATCTCAGAGCCCGTTGAAGGTTACAAAATTCCGGGGAGTCTCATAAAGCTGTACTTCCAGCTCCAGCTCAGAACCGAGATGCGGGCGGAGTTTTCTCCAGATTACCACAGCAATGTTTTCTGCAGTGGGGTTCAGATCGGCAAATTCCGGGATTTCCTCATTGAGGTTCTTATGATCGAAGGCGTCTTCCACCTCGGCACGGATCAGGTCTTTGAGCACCTTTAAATCCATTACAAATCCGGTCCTGGGATCGATGGGACCCGTTACGCTCACGATGAGCTCGTAATTATGACCGTGGTAATGGGGATTGCTGCATTTGCCGAAAACCTCCCGGTTCCTGGCATCGTCCCAATCGGGGCGATACAGCCGGTGCGCCGCGTTGAAATGCGCCTTTCTGCTGACCTTCACTTTCATGCCTTCTGATTGTGTTGGCTGATAAATTCGTAAAACCGTTCGAAGACAATCCTGAACCAGGCCGTGTAGTTCCCGGGGCGGGCCTGCAGGTCGGCACGGATCTCTTCCAGCCCCATCCACTTCCAGGAGGCTACTTCCTCCGGATTGATGCGGGGCTCTCCCTCAAAGTAGCCCAGGAGCACATGGTCGAGCTCGTGCTCGGTGAGGCCATTGTCGAAGGGTGCCTTATAGATGAAGGAGAAAAGGTCTTTCAGGCCGGTGGCGAAGCCCATTTCTTCGCGAAGCCGGCGCTTTCCGGCCTCAATATTGGTCTCGCCCATGCGCTGATGGCTGCAACAGGTATTGGTCCACAACAGGGGGGAGTGGTATTTGCCGGCCGCCCGCTGCTGGAGCATGAGCTGGCCCTGTCCGTTGAGCACAAACACCGAAAAGGCCCGGTGCAGTACCGCTTTTTCATGGGCTTCCATCTTGGGCATGGTGCCCAGAACCTCGTCAGCGGAGTTGACCAGTATGACTTCTTCTTCTCTCACCCTTCAAAAATAAGCCCTTTGATTGAGTATCCGGTTAAAGCGCTTCTAATTTATCGCCCGATCGGGCCGTGTGGAATGCTTTTTTTGCGGGATGGAGCTCCCCTGATATGCGTGGCGTTCGGGGGTTAATACCCCCTCCCCCCGGTTTTAAATTACGCCTGCGCACCGCACCCCACTAGCAGTTTTACACCAGGCCGCCGCGCGAAATGGCTGCAAGAATACGGTCAAAGGCCGGGTCTGGCTCAGGGGAACGCCGGGTTCCTCTCAGAAGAACCGCGGGCTCTTGATATTTCCTGTGGTGCGGATAAAATCGTAACGGAGTATTACCTCAAAGGAGCCGTTGTTGAAGGCGGCGCTTCCCAATTCGGTGATCTCACGGTCGTAGGCCAGCCCAACCAGGAAAGACCGGGAGAGGTTGAAGCCGATCATTGCGCTGAATGCGGCATCCCAGCGGTAAGCCGTGCCAAAGACGAACTTTTCGTCGTACATGAAATTGGCCGAAAAATCGAGCTGCAGGGGCGCCCCCGTGGTGGCCTTGGCCAACAGGGTCGGCTTGAATTTCCACATCGGGTGGAAATCCCACACATACCCGGTTATCAGGTAATAGTTCATCTGTTCCCTGGCCGTCGAAAGGGAGGACGAGTCAAAATGGCTGGTCTCCAGGAAGCGCGGGACCGAAAATCCGGCATAGAAGTGGTCGGTATGGTAATAGACCCCTGCCCCGATGTTGGGCGACAACCGGTTCTGAATATCGGACTGCAGCAGGGCGTCGGGG
>DATIPV010000485.1:0-3747 GCA_035471525.1 Robiginitalea sp. | reverse complement strand
GCAAAAGCCGAAGCCATCGAAAAAACCCAACAGATTGTTTCCGGGTCTGGCAGCCCCCTGGTCGTGGTGGTCTCCGCCCTGGGCGGAATTACCGATTTGCTGCTCGAAGCCGCCTCCCTGGCTGCTTCCCAGGACGAAGGGTACCGCCCCCGGTTGCAGCAAATCGAAGACAGGCACCTCGACGCCATCCGCCACCTGATTCCGCCGGCCGGGCAGGCCGTGGTGATCGGCCGGGTAAAAGGCGACCTCAATACCCTGGAAACGCTGCTGGAAGGAGCTTTCCTGATCGGCGAGACCACTCCGAAACTACTCGACAAAATCGTGAGTTACGGGGAACTGCTCTCTTCCTATATCATCGCGAGCTACTACCAGAGCAAGGGAATGCCCGCCAGTTTCCGCGACAGCCGCGAGCTGATACGCACCGACAACCGCTTCGGCCATGCCCGGGTATTGCGGGACGAAACGACCCGACTCGCCCGCCAGGCCCTGGAGGGAGACAGCCCCGTCGTAGTGCTGCCGGGCTTTATCGCCGCCACCGCATCGGGCGATACCACTACCCTGGGCAGGGGCGGCTCCGACTATTCGGCCGCCCTCTACGCGGCGGCCCTGCAGGCCGAAGAACTGCAGATATGGACCGATGTGAGCGGCATGTACACGGCCAACCCGGCATGGGTGCGGCAGGCGCGCCCCATCCCGTCCATTTCATACGAAGAGGCCATGGAATTGTCGCATTTCGGGGCCAAGGTGCTGTATCCGCCCACCATCCAGCCGGCGCTGGAGGCAGGTATCCCGATCCGCATCAAAAACACCTTCGCGCCAGAACAGGAAGGTACCCTGATCCACGCCGGAGGCAACCCGGAAGGCCGGACCGTTCGGGGTATCAGCCACGTGCCCGACATCGGGCTGCTCTCCCTGGAAGGCCCTGGCATGATAGGCATTCCGGGCATCAGCAAGCGCTTTTTCGAAACCCTTTCGGAGGAAGGGATCAGCATTATTTTCATCACCCAGGCCTCCTCGGAGCATTCCATCTGCGTGGGCATTTCCGCCGGCCACCTGGAGCGGGCCGCCGCTGCGGTAAACGGGGCCTTTGCCTACGAGATCGAAAAAAAACAGATCAAAGAGGTACAGTGCGAAAGCGGCCTGGCCATTATTGCCCTGGTAGGGGACCAGATGAAACAACACCAGGGTCTCAGCGGCAAAATGTTCAGCGCCCTGGGCAAGAACAACGTGAACATCAGGGCCATTGCCCAGGGAGCCTCCGAGCGAAATATCTCTGCCGTGATCCGCTCGGCCGACGTTAAAAAAGCCCTCAATACGCTGCACGAGGCCTTTTTTGAAGAACAGGTAAAACAGCTCAACCTCTTTGTGATGGGGGTGGGCAATGTGGGGTCGCGATTGCTGGCACAGATCCACCGCCAGCAGAAAGTACTCAAAAAAGAATTGCGCCTGCAACTGCGGGTGGTGGGTATCTCCAACTCCCGGCATATGGCCTTCCAGGAGTCGGGCATCGACCCCGGAAACTGGCAGCAGGCCCTGGAAGCGGGCCAGCCTGCCGACTTGCAGCGCTTTTTCGACACCGTGCGGCAGCTGAACCTCCGCAACTCCATCTTTGTCGACAATACTGCCAACCCCGAGGTTTCTGGGCAGTACGGGCGCTACCTGCACGAAAGCATCTCGGTAGTGACCTGCAACAAAATCGCCTGTTCGTCGGGGTACGAAACCTATGCAGGGCTCAAGCAGCTGGCCCGCGACTACGCGGCCCCCTTCCTCTTTGAAACCAATGTGGGGGCCGGCCTGCCCGTAATAGACACCCTGAAGAACCTGATCCTGTCGGGAGACCGGGTGTTCAAAATACGGGCCGTACTCTCCGGAAGCCTTACCTTCGTATTCAATACCTTTGACGGAAAGACGCCTTTCCACGAGGTAGTCAGGCTTGCGGGCGAAGCAGGTTATACCGAACCCGACCCCCGGATAGACCTGAGCGGCGTGGACGTAATGCGGAAAATCCTGATCCTGGCCCGGGAAAGCGGGTACAGGCTCGAAATGGATGATATCGAGAACCGGTCGTTTTTGCCAAAGGCGGCCCTGAATGCCGGCTCCGTGGCCGACTTTATGGGTGCCCTGGAACGGGAACCGGAGCATTTCCGGAAACTGTACGAGCAGGCCGAAGCCCAGGGATGCCGCCTGAAGTACGTGGCCGAGTTCGACCGGGGACAGGCCTCGGTGGGGTTGGAAAAGATTCCCCCGGGGCACGACTTTTACAACCTGAAGGGCAGTGACAACATCGTGCTCTTCTACACGGAACGCTATCCCGAGCAACCCCTTATCATCAAGGGGGCCGGAGCCGGGGCCGAGGTTACGGCCTCGGGCCTGTTCGCCGACATAATCCGGATCGGCAATTATTAATGGCACCTAACATGAAGCAGTCCAGCCTTTCGGTTTTTGCCCCCGCCACCATCGCCAATCTGTCGTGCGGCTTCGATGTGCTCGGCCTGGCCCTGGAGGGCGTGGGCGACTACATGCGCCTGGAACTCACCGACCGCCCGGGGGTGCAGATACGGAAAGTAAGCGGGATGGACCTGCCCCTGGAGGCTGAAAAAAATGTGGCCGGGGTGGCTGCCCTCGCCCTGCTGGCCCAATCGGATTACCCGGGCGGGGTGGCCATCGAGATCGACAAGCGCATCAGGCCGGGCAGCGGCATCGGCAGCAGTGCGGCCAGTTCGGCCGGGGCGGTGTGGGGCCTGAACCGCCTGCTGGGTTCCCCGTTTTCGCCCGAGCAGCTGGTGGGCTTTGCCATGAGGGGGGAAGAGCTGGCCAGCGGAACCGCCCATGCCGACAACGTGGCCCCTGCCCTGTTCGGGGGCATTACCCTGGTGCGCAGCACCGACCCGCTCGACCTGGCCCGGGTTCATTGCCCCGGGGCCCTGCACGCCTGCGTACTGCACCCGCAGATCGAACTGAAGACCTCCGACGCCCGGAAAATATTGAAGACTACCATCCCCCTGAAGCTGGGCATCCGGCAATGGGGGAACGTAGGCGGCCTCATTACCGGGCTGTTCACGGAAGACTACGGCCTCATTAGCCGCTCCCTGGAAGACTGTATCATTGAACCCGTGCGTTCCCTGCTGATACCGGGCTTCCAACCCATGCGGGATGCCGCCCTGGAGGCCGGGGCCCTGGGCTTCGGGATTTCCGGATCGGGCCCCTCGGTATTTGCCCTAACCCGCGGGCCGGAAACGGCCCGTATGGTAGCCCGCGCCCTGGAAAGCGTTTACGCCGGCTTCGGGATCCCGTTTGAGGTACACCAGAGCGGCATAAGCCGCGAAGGCGTGCGGGCATTGCCGGAAGACCTGAAAGAAACCTGAACCGAGAAACCACCCAATATGCGGTATTACAGCCTTAACCGGAATGCCCCGGAAGTATCGTTTCAGGAAGCCGTCGTACGGGGCATCGCCCCGGACAGGGGCCTGTACTTCCCGCGGGAAATCCCCAAAATGCCAGAATCTTTCTGGACGGGCCTGGGATCGCTCGGCGTTACGGACCTCGCCCTGGAGCTGATGCGTCCCTATGTGGGCGAAAGCATTCCCGACCCGGCCCTGGGCGACATCCTGGAAGAAACCCTGAGTTTTGAATTTCCGCTGGTAGAACTGGCCCCCCGGCTGTATTCCCTGGAACTCTACCACGGGCCCACCATGGCCTTCAAGGATGTGGGATCGCGCTTTATGGCCCGCTGCATGGGGTATTTCT
>DATIPV010000484.1:0-3453 GCA_035471525.1 Robiginitalea sp. | reverse complement strand
ACGAACCAAATCCGAAACGGCCGACCGTATCGTTGGGGTCGGTTCGCGACCACATAACTTTTCCGTTGTAGTACATCTTAATCTGGCGGTAGCCTTCGGTGAGCCGCACCGTATCGGCATTTTCATTTACGTCGTAATTGCAGAAACTCCTCAGTTCCCACGTGCCTTCCAGGCTGTGCATGGGTTTGGGAGTGGATGTGCTGAAAGCCACACCCCCCGTAACGGCTGCGGTCAGTAAGAGGAATCCAACCAATTTTTTCATAGTACCCGGATTATAGTTGCTAAAAAGTGTTAAAAATATACAAAAAATTTTGGTTTATGGTCAATAGCGCTATTTAAATTCCAGAGGTGCGGTGAGAATGGAGGCCAACTAGCTGAGGCCCCGTAAATCGCAGATTTGGGAAGCCAGGCGGCCTATTTGTTCTTCGCTGTGAGCAGCGCTGAGGACGATCCGGCTCGGGGAGCCGGTGCTGCCTTCGGCGGGGTAATCGAAATGGGTCACCAGAATGCCCCGGGTGTAGAGGCCCTCTGCCAGGGAGGGGTCGCGGAAGGTCCATACCGGATGCCCGGGTATGCCCTGCAGGCCAGATACCTGCCCGATACGCTCTGCGAAATAGGATAGGTTTCGCAGCAATTTTTCCCGCTGCCGGGCATATAATCCTGAATCCAGGGCCTGGGCGAGGGTGGCTACGGAGGCAGGCGGGGCAGGGCTGGCACCGCTGTATAAAGGGGTTTGTTCCAACTCTTTTAGAATCTCCGACGGACCCAGCACCACCCCGGCGGTTACGCCCATGGCCTTGCCCAGGGAGGCACACACGAGCAATTTCCGGAAACCCAAAGCCCTGAGGCCCGAAAAGGCGCCGTTGCCCCTGGGCCCCAAAACCCCCAGCCCGTGCGAGTCGTCTGCCACCAGCAGGCAGCTTTCAGCGGGCAGCGTTTTCAGGGTCTCGTTTACGGGTCCCGGACTGTTGTTGAAATCGAGGGAATCGGTAAACAGCACGGCCTGCCGGTCCGGGTGGTTTTTCAGGAAGGTCAGCAGGGCCGATCGCAGGTCTGCCCATCCGGCGGCGCGCCGGGCACCGGGGGGCAACAGGGCGGCATGGCAGCTGGGGCTGTAAAAACAGCTATAGGGATCTCGGGCATAAAATTCAGCCAGCAGGCGTCCGGCCAGGAATCCGGAGGAAAGCGTCAGGGCTGCCTCGCTGCCTGTCCAGGCAGCCAGCTTTTGCTCGGCCTCTGCATAGACGTCCACCACCACATTGCCCCCGCGCGAAGCGCCCCAGTGCGTGCCCATGCGAAGGGTGGCCTCTGCCAGGAGGGCCTTGAATTCGGGCAGCTGTTGCAGCCCCAGGTAAGCCGTGCCCCCAAAATACAGGTAGGTTTGCCCGCCGGCCCGGAATTCGGGCCCCGGCAGGTGGTCCAGGCGGATTTTCACGGCAGGCCCGATTTTAGGTCCAGGGGGCTGTAAGCTGAGAAGGGGGATGCCCCCCGCCCCCAAAAGCAAGATAATCCGCATCGCAGCAATTTCCCAGCAGAGCCGCGGGCCTCCGGGAATTTTACACAATAGCCCCTCATGTTAAAAGGGTTTTAGCATCTCCACACCCGATCCGCCCAGCTCGGGATAGACCACTTCGGCCCTCGGGCTTATCCAGACCCCGCGGGCAATGTCTTCCTTGAGCAACAGGGCCCCGTCCATGTCGACATAGTCGAGCTGGGGCAGCAACTGGGCAATGGCCGAGATGCCGACGCTCGATTCCGTCATGCAGCCCACCATTACTTTAAGACCCAGTACACGGGCATGCCGGATCATGCGGCGGGCGGGGGTAAGCCCGCCGCACTTGGTGAGCTTGATGTTGATCCCGTTAAAGTGAAGGCCGCAGCGTTCCACGTCCTGCTCCACGATACAGCTCTCATCGGCCATGATGGGCAGCACCGAATGGTGAGCCACCCGTTCCATCCCCGACCAGTCATCGGCCTTCAGGGGCTGCTCGATAAACTCAACCCCCAGTTGCTTCAGGGCCCGGGCGTTATCAATGGTCTCGGAGGCGGTCCAGGCGCAATTCGCGTCTACCCGGAACACGGCATCGGTATGCCGGCGCAATTCCCGAACCAGGGATACGTCCTGGTCGGTTCCCAGTTTGATCTTGTAGACCGGCCAGGGCCGCTCCAGCATTTTGGCCACCATTACCTCAGGGCTGTCGAGGCCTATGGTGTAGTTGGTTACGGGCAGGTTTCGGGCCTCGGTTCCCCATATCTCGTAAAGGGGTTTTCCCAGTTCCTTTCCGTAGAGGTCGTTGTAGGCCAGGTCGAGGGCGCAGCGCGCAAAATAGGAGAGGTCCAGCTGTTCCAACAGGCGGTAGAAGTCTTCAGGCGGGGTGCTGCCATGAGCTTCGATGGCCGGTCGGGCCGCTTCGATTTCCTGTTGCATAGACACCAGGGTAATGCCGTAATACGGGTTGGAGGTGGCCTCCCCGTACCCCGTGTGTCCGCCGCGTTCCAGGGCTGCAATAAGGGTGTCCTGCGTATCGTACCGTTCCCGGGAGATCCCGAAACTGTGCGCCAGTTCCAGGTTGTAAGCTTGCATTCTGAGTCTCAAAGGGTGGCTGTTTTGCAGACTAATGTAGTAAATAGAATTCAAAGTAAAACCCCCGGCAAAAGTGCCGGGGGTTGAACCCTGTTGCGATGATTTGATTGATGAATGTTGGCTGTCGGGTTAGTATCTGTGCACGCTCCCCGAAGCTGATTTCTTGGACTCCACACGGGCATCCCCGCTGTAGCGGATGTCGGCCCCGCTGCTGGCGTCGGCCATGAGCGATTCGGATACCAACACGCGGATGTCGGCCCCGCTGCTGGCATTGGCATGGCAGACTTTTACTTCCATGTCCTGGGCTTTGATGCCCGAACCAGAGCTGGCATCGGCATACATCAGGTTGGCCCGCCCGCTGATGCGGATATCGGCCCCGCTGCTGCAGTCGGCCTCCACCTCGTCGGCGGTCAGGTCTACCTGCAGATCGGCCCCGCTGCTGGCGTCGAGTCTGATTTTGTCGGTCTCGATGGAACCCTGCGCCAGCAGGTCGGCCCCGCTGGAGGCATACAAGGCGGTAATCTCCGGAAGGGTCACATAGATGTTCTTGGTGGCCCGGCCGATGTTCTTGATGGCGTGGACTTTCAGTTTCCCGTCGCGGATATCGGTGCCGATCAGTTCCATTACGTTCTCGTCGGCTTCTACGCGTATCCCGAACTGCGGCCCCTGCTTCACGAATACGTCCAGGCCTTCCGAAGCGGTCACAGCTGTGAATTCTTCATTGATGGGCCGCGATTCTTCTACGACCACTCCATTGCCACTCACCCCGGAACCCCAGTTTACGTCGAGCATACAGGAGGAGGCCAACAGGGCCAGGATAATAGCGATGGTTAATCTTGCCAGTGTTGTCATGTCTTTCGTTTTTTGAT
>DATIPV010000483.1:0-3317 GCA_035471525.1 Robiginitalea sp. | reverse complement strand
CCCACCTGGCTAAAAAGCTGGGGCTCAAACTCTCCATGCAAGCCGGGAAAGGGTACCGTATCAATGTGCGCCGCCCTACCCCGGTGCGCATGCCGGCCATCCTTATGGAATCCAAGGTGGCCGTTACCCCCATGGTGGGTTTTACCCGCTTTGCCGGCACCATGGAACTGTCCGGGATCAACCACCAGATCCGGCGCAACCGGGTCGAAGCCATTGCCCGGGCTGCCACTGCCTACTATGAGGGCCTGAACTTCGAAACGACCGAAATCGAGGGGGCGGCTTGCGGGTTGCGCCCGGTGAGCCCTGACGGATTGCCGTATATCGGCAGGGCCCGAAACTGGGAGAACGTGTCCCTGGCAACGGGGCATGCCATGATGGGCTGGAGCCTCGGGCCCGTAACCGGCAAACTCATCAGCGAACTGATATCGGGCCAGAAGCCTTCCCTGGCGCTGGACCCCTATCTGCCTGAGCGGCGTTTCTCCTGAACCGACCAAAAGAGCCATGCCTGTATTTCGCCATTCCCTTTTCGGCCATACCCCTGGCCTGCGTCTGTATTTTGCATAATTTAACGCGGGGCTGAGGCGAGCCTATTCCTTTTTTGATATTTTTGTTTAATATTTATTATCAAAAGGTGAACAGCGTTAAAAAAACCTTCGGGATCCGGGACTTGGAAAACCTCTCGGGGATCAAGGCCCATACCATCCGGATATGGGAGAAGCGCTATGGCTTGCTCGAGCCCGAACGAACGGCTTCCAATATCCGGACCTACAGCCTGAAGAGCCTGCAGAAATTGCTCAACATTGCGCTGCTCTACAACCACGGCATCAAAATCTCCAGGATCGCCCGCATACCCGAAGCCGACATACCCGCGCAGGTTCGGGACCTGGTTGCCCGGAACAGCGCCAAAAGCCAGGCGATAAACGCGTTTAAACTGGCCATGATCAATTTTGACCAGTCCCTTTTCCAAAAGACCTTTGCCACCCTGGAAAAGGACCAGTCGTTCCGGGAGATCTTCTGGGACGTTTTTATCCCCCTTCTCGAGGAGCTCGGGCTGCTCTGGCAGACAGATTCCATCGGCCCGGCCCATGAGCATTTCGTGACCCATCTGATCAAACAAAAAATACTGCTCAGTACCGAAAAGGTGCAAAATGAGACCCCCGTAACCCAGGACCGCGTTTTCGTGCTGTTCCTGCCCGAAAACGAAATACACGAGATTGGCTTGCTCTTCGCCAATTACGAGCTGGCTTGCCGGGGCTACCGCACCATTTACCTGGGGCAGACAATCCCCCTTGAATCCCTCACCGACCTCAATAAATATTTTGAAGAACCCTATTTTGTTTCCTATTTTACGGTCTCGCCTACGCCCGGGCAACTGAAGGAGTATCTGGAAATTTTTGAAAATACGCTTTTAAAAGGTTCAGCCAGCCATCTGTGGGTCCTGGGAAGGCAAACGGCAGGGCTGTCGGATGCAGATCTGCCTGGCTCCGTCCGTATATTTCACCGTATAGGGGAGTTCCTGAAAGCCCTGTAAAGGGCGTCATAAGAAAACACATGGGAAAAAAAGTTGCGGTTATCGGCTCCGGATTCGCCTCCCTATCGGCCTCCTGCTACCTGGCGCGCGACGGGTATGAGGTAACCGTATACGAAAAGAACGAACAACTGGGCGGACGGGCCTCGCAATTCACCCGCGATGGCTTTACCTTCGACATGGGTCCCAGCTGGTACTGGATGCCCGATATTTTCGAAAAGTTCTTCGCAGACTTCGGCAAAAAGCCAGGCGATTATTACCAGCTCGACCGGCTCGACCCTGCATACCAGATCTATTTTCAGGACGAAGCGGTAACCATCGGGGGCAGCCTGGAACAGATCTGTTCCGAATTCGAGCGCATTGAACCGGGCAGCAGCCGGCCGCTGCGGCGCTTTCTGAAACAGGCGGCCGACAACTACCGGATCGCCATCGAAAAGATGGTCTACAAGCCGGGGCGCTCGCCCCTGGAACTGGTTTCCCAGGAAACCGTGCTGCGGCTCGACCGCTTCTTCAGCACGATCAGCCGCGATATCCGCCGGGAGTTCAAGAACCCCAAACTGGTGTCTATCCTGGAGTTCCCGGTGCTATTCCTGGGGGCCAAGCCTTCCGACACCCCGTCTTTCTACAGTTTTATGAATTACGCCGATTTCGGGCTGGGAACCTGGCACCCGAGGGGCGGGATGTACCGTATCGTGGAGGCCATGGCAGACCTGGCCCGGTCCCTGGGGGTCGTTTTCCAGACCAATGCCCCGGTTACCGAAATCCTGATTCGCAACGGCAAAGCCTGCGGGGTTCGCACCCCTAACGGAGAAGTGGAAGCCGATCTGGTGCTGAGCGGGGCCGATTACCACCATACCGAGACGCTATTGCCCGGCAAATACAGACAGTTTTCTGAAAAATACTGGCAAAGGCGGACCTTTGCCCCTTCCAGCCTGCTCTTCTTTGTTGGGTTCGACCGCAAACTACAGGGAGTGCGGCACCACAATCTTTTCTTCGACACCGATTTCGAACAGCATGCGCGGGAGATCTACGACCGGCCCAGCTGGCCGGCAGACCCGCTTTTTTACGCGAATTTCCCCTCTGTGACCGATCCTGAGATGGCTCCGGAAGGAAACGAAACCGGTTTTTTCCTGATGCCCCTGGCGCCGGGCCTGGAAGACCGCCCCGAACTGCGGGAAGCCTACTTCGACCGCCTGATCGACCGTTTGGAACAACGCACCGGGCAGGCCGTTCGGCCCGCTATCCGATTTACCGAAAGTTTCTGCGTCAACGATTTCGTAGATCGCTATAATTCGTATAAGGGCAATGCCTATGGCATGGCCAATACGCTGCGACAAACCGCCTTTTTGCGGCCCGGCCTGAAAAGCCGCAAGGTGCGTAGCTTATATTTTACCGGGCAGCTCACTGTACCGGGACCGGGCGTGCCCCCTTCCCTGATCTCCGGCAAGCTGGCCTCTGAACTAATCTTAAAAAACCAATCTTAAAACCTTCCCATGAAAGCCACCTTCGATTCGGTTTCCCAAAAATGCAGCATGCTGGTTACCAACCGGTACAGCACCTCGTTTTCGCTGGCGGCCAAGATGCTCGCTCCGGGTATCCGGCAGGATATCTACAACATATATGGTTTTGTAAGGCTCGCCGACGAAATTGTGGATTCTTTTCATGATTACGACAAGCAGGCGCTGTTAGACCGATTTGAGCAGGACCTCGACCGGGCCCTGGAAGATCAGATCAGCCTGAACCCCATCCTCAACGCCTTTCAGGCTACCTATCACCGCTACCAAATGCC
>DATIPV010000482.1:0-15019 GCA_035471525.1 Robiginitalea sp. | reverse complement strand
GGAAAAGGAACTCATCCTTCAGCAGCACAAAGACGGCACCTACATTACCCCGTACGAGACCTTCCGGATAAACCTGATCGGCCTCCCGTTCCGCATCGAAAGCATCGAGGTAGACAACGAGGAGGTGCCCCTGGACGCCGTGCGCCTCAATGGTGACAACACCATCGTAGTGCACAAAAATTTCAGCGAATTGCACATCATAGGCGCTTGATTTTTTGTATTTTCCTTGAAACGAGAACCCCAATCCCACTGCAATGAAAAAGACAGGATTAGTCCTTTTGCTGCTGTTTGCCTCGGCCTGTAAGACCAATCCCTTTACCGGGAAGAGCACCCTTAACTTTTATCCGAACAGCCAGATCTTTCCCATGGCTTTCGCCCAGTACGACCAGTTTCTGGAAGAGAACAAGGTAGTGGAAGGCACGGCCGATGCGCGCACCATCGAAAAAGTGGGGCAGCGCATAGCCACGGCTGCCGAACGCTGGCTCACGGCCAATGGCTACCCGGGCTACCTGAAGGATTATCGCTGGGAATACCACCTGGTGGAGGACGAAACCGTGAACGCCTGGTGCATGCCGGGGGGCAAGATCGTTTTCTATTCGGGTATTCTGCCCATTTGCCAGGGGGAAACCGGTGTTGCCGTGGTAATGGGGCACGAAGTGGCCCACGCCCTGGCCGACCACGGGGCCCAGCGGATGAGCGCCGGCACGCTCCAGCAGATCGGGGCTGTTGCAGGAAATGTGGCCATTCAGAACGACGAATGGCGCAACACCTTTAATCAGGCCTACGGCGTCGGAACGACGGTGGGCATTATGCTGCCCTACAGCCGCAGCCATGAGACGGAGGCCGACCGGATCGGGCTTCAGATTATGGCCATTGCCGGGTACGACCCGGATGAGGCCGCTGAGCTCTGGAAGCGCATGAGCGCAAGGAGCAACGGGGCCCCGCCGGAATTCCTCAGCACTCACCCTTCGAACGAGACGCGCATCGCCAACCTTACCCAATGGGCACCGGCAGCCAGGGCCGAAGCCCAGAAATTCGGGGTTACGAGCTTTCAGTAAAGGCCCGATAACCACCTTATAAATAATCGTATATTGAAACCATTCTTACCGGAATGGTTTTTTTATGGACAAAGCATTGGCTATGAAGGGAAGCCCGAGGCTGTTGAACGCCTGGGCCTTTTACGACTGGGCAAACTCGGTGTACAGCCTCACCGTTGTATCTGCCATTTTCCCCCTGTATCTGGGCGCCATTTTCCGGCTGGCCCGGGTGGAAGAGGTGGTTATTTTCGGGGGTAGCATTGCCCGAACACCGCTCATTAACTACGTTACCGCAGCTGCTTTCGTGATAATTGCCGTTATCACGCCCTTCCTTTCGGGCATTGCGGATTATCTGGGTAATAAGCGGGTGTTCATGAAGTTTTTCTGTTACCTGGGGGGGCTATCCTGTATGGGGCTTTACTGGTTCACGCTCGACAACCTGTACGCGGGCCTCATTTTTTATTTCCTCGGGGTTATCGGTTTCTGGGTCAGTTTCGCCATGAACAATTCCTACCTGCCCGACATCGCATACCCGGAGCAACAAGACCGGGTGAGTGCCAGGGGTTTCTCGCTCGGTTACATCGGCAGCGTCATTTTACTCCTGTTCAACCTGGCAATGGTATTGCAGCCTGCGGTTTTCGGCATTGAGGGGACCGAATCGGAACCCGCCGAGATCCGGGCTATGAAATATTCCTTTGTGAGCGTGGGGCTGTGGTGGATCCTGTTCAGTCAGTACACGTTTTACTATCTGCCCAAAGGGCACAAGAAGCAGGGGGCACGCACCCATATTATCTTCAACGGCTTCCGCGAGTTGCGGGGCGTCTGGGGCCAGCTGCGGGAGGCGGGGCGCCTGAAGCGCTACCTGGGTGCCTTTTTCGTGTACAGCATGGCCGTACAGACCGTGATGCTCATCGCCGCGTACTTCGGTGAGGCCGAGATTGCGTGGGGCAGCGATGCCGAGCGCACCACAGGGCTTATTGTTTCCATACTGCTTATTCAGCTCGTGGCAGTTGCCGGTGCCACGCTAACGGCACGCGCCTCCCGGGCCTACGGCAATATCCGAACCCTGGTGTTCATTAACCTGCTGTGGGTTTTTATTTGCATCTATGCCTTTTTCGTGAGTCAGCCCCTGGAATTCTACTTTGCTGCCGGCTGCGTCGGCATGGTGATGGGCGGGATACAGGCGCTGTCGCGTTCGACCTATGCCAAGATGCTCCCGGAAACAACCGATACCACATCTTTTTTCTCCTTTTATGATGTGACCGAAAAAATAGGCATCATCATCGGCATGTCGCTCTTTGGCCTCGTTTCCCAGATCAACGGAAGCATGCGACCGGCCACCCTCTTGCTCGGGCTTTTCTTTATGCTGGGCATCCTGCTTTTGATGCGCGTGCCCCGAAGGGATTAAAAAGCCAGAAGCAGAGCCGGGCTCTGCTTCTGGGGACTGATCGTTTTTTGATGGGGTATTTTTATTCGCCCTGGGTAATATCGCCCGAGCCACTGGTTTTGGTTTCCAGCTTGGCCGGGTTACCCCGGTAGTGGATATCGCCCGAGCCCGAAACGCGGGCATTAAGCGACTCGGTCGCCGTTACGCGGATATCGGCCGAACCGGCTACGAGGGCTTCCACTTGCCGTGCCTGTAGTTCGTAAGCCATTACCCCGCCCGAACCTGAAACCTGGATTTCCACCCGTTCGGCAGAACCGCTCAGGGCGATATCGCCCGAACCGGAGAGGGCAACCTCCATGTCGCCGGCCTCCACCTCCAGGGAAATGTCGCCGCTTCCAGACAGGCTGGTGTGGAACGATTGCGATTTGATGCGGGTTTTAGAGACGATGTCGCCGGAGCCCGACAAGGCCACGTGATCGATGGATCCCGCCGGAACGGTAACCAGGATGCCATTTCCCTTCCAAGACGGCTGCAGGTTGTATCCTTTTTCGGTGCTTATCAGCAGCATGCCGTTTTTCACCTCTGTTTCCACGTGTTCCAGGAGATTGTCTTCGCCCTTCAGGGTAATGCGGCCTTCGGTACCGGCCACGAGTTCCACGTCGAACCAGCCGGAGAGGGCGATGCCGCTGTACGACCCTACCGAGCGCTCCTCGGTAACCTCGTTCCCACTTCCTTTGATGCGTTTGCCCCACTGGGCGTTCAGATTGCAGGCCAGCAGCAGCGATGCGGCGGCTAAAAGAACGGTGCGTTTCATGTAATTCGTTTTATAGTTAATGGTGTATTGGTCTTGCTCGAAATCCGATCAGCTTTTGTGAATGCTGCCGGCACCGGAGGTCTTGCTCTGGATTTTTTCGGGGTTACCCCGGTAGCGCAGGTCGCCTGCCCCGGAAATTTCGGCTTCAAGCGACTCGCTGACCGATATATCGGCATGGGACGATCCGGAAATACGCGCTTTGGCATCCCGGGCCTGAAGGTCGTACGCCCTGAGGTTGGATGCCCCTGAGGCCCGGATTTCCAGGTGGTCTGTTTTTCCCTGCAGGGTTATTTCGCAGGCGCCAGATACCTCCACTTCCAGATTTGTGGAACTGAATTCCAGCTCTATTTCTCCGGCTCCGGAGCCATCTATCTCGAAGTCCCCGAACGCAAATGAGCCTTTACCTGCGATGTCGGCCGCCCCGCTTACTTCCAGGGCCTGAAGGTCGGCCACCGGTACGCGAATCCGGATGCCGGCCGAACCCTTGCTGGGTTGCAGCTGGTATCCCTTTTCGGCCTTAAGGGTCAGGTGGTTGCCCGACACCTCTGTAATGATATGTTCCAGCAGGTTTTCTTCCCCTTCCAGGAGCAGTTCGCCCTCTGCGCCGGGTACCAGGGTCGCCTGGATGATGTGGGAGACGCTGATGCGGTCGTAGCTGCCTACCTGGCGTTTCTCGGAGGTTTCAACCCCATTGCCTTTCAGGCTTTTGTTGCCCCATTGTGCGGTGGCCGGAAGGCTCAGGCTCAGGCTGGCCAGGGCCAGCAATACTGTTTTTTTCATGGTGTTATTGTGTAATCAGGTGTTAGTTTATTGACGATCAAAGGAGACGGTACCATATTCGCTGTTGATGCGGATGCTGCGGCCGCTTCCTGTGCTGCCGGAATACCCCTTGTAGTAGCGCGAATTTTTCTCTTCCTTGCTGACGCTGATGGTAAAATCGTCCATGCCTTTCACTCCGCTGTGTTCGGCAGTGACTTCAAAATCGAACTGGTATGCAGGGTCGAAGCCGATCTTGATGCCCATATAGCTGGTTTGCAGGTTAACGTCGCCGGCGTCGGCCGCCAGGCGATCGATCCGGATGGAGCCAAAGTCGGCCGAGATATCGACCTTGCCGTGGACAGTACCCAGATTCACGGTCATGTAGTCGCCGTTCCCCTGAAAGTTTCCGCCTTCAGCGACGTCCAGGTTTCCGTAATCGCTTGAGTACACCAGATCGTCTGTGCTAAGGATTTTTGAATTCGTATAATCGGCCGAAATGTTCAGGTTTCCTGCTTTTTCCACAGTAAACTCGGAGTAATCGGCACTGATCTGGCCCGAATTCATGTAGCCGATCCGCGATTTGGAGGTGTAGTCGAAGCTGAGCTGGTTATTCCGGCCCCGGAGCTCGCCCAGGTCCAGACGGCCGTAGTCACAGCTGATCTTGGCGTGCCCGTCTACGCGGTCGAGGGTTATATTGCCGTAATCGTTGCTCAGGTGCACGGAATTCTTGACAGGCATCTTGACCGTGTAATTGATCTGCATGTTCACGTTGTTGTCCTTGCCCCACCAGCCCCAGGAACTGCTTTTCTCAAAGCGGGTCCGGGCCGATACCATATCGGCGCTGGCTTCGAATTCCACGGTGATTTCATCCAGCTTGCGCTGTACCTTGTCTTCGTTGCTCCCGGTGGCGGTGATATGCACCTCTATGACCACGCGGTTTTCTTCCCAGGAATTGAGGACCAGGTTGCCGAAGCTGTTATCGATTTTCAGCAGGGCATCCGGGTTTACAGTGAATTCCTTTTTTATGGTCTTTTCCTTGGTTTGCTTGCCCTTGGAATCGTTGGCATGCGAGATCCCCAGACCGGCCAGCAGCGCGAGGAATACAGGAAGTTGTTTAAATAGTTTGGGTGACATGAGTTTCATTTTTGTAAAGTTTAATTTGTTCGATTTGCATCATTACATCCTGCAAGAGGTCGATGCGGGTTTGAAAATTCCGTATCATGGCGCTGAGAATCAGCTTGCTGTTGCCACCGGCTAACAGGTCCTGTTCCATTTTTCGGTAGTCGCTCTCGAGTTGCTCGAGCTGTCTCAGGGTGGCAGCAATCAGCGGCTGGGCTTCGGGGCTGTTCTCCAGTTCCAGCTCCTTTACCTGCTGGTTTACCAGGCTGGTGAAGTAGCTCGATGTTTCTGAAACCTCCGGGGAGATTTTCGCAACCCTGGCTTCCAGGCTGGAATCGGGACGCATCAGGAAAACCGAAGCTGTTACCAGTACCAGTACTGTGGCGGCGATGGAGAGCGGTCTCCACCAGTTCCGTCCCAGGGTTACTACCCCCGGGGCAGGCCTTTCCAGTTTGGCCAGGAACCGGTCGCGGTGCCCGGCAGCCGGTTCGGCCTGGTCAAAGGCTCCCTGTAATTGCCCGAAAAGGGATTCTATGTTGTCTTTCTGGTTCATACACTTTCAGATAAAGTCAATTTTTTTCGCAAACTTTCTTTGGCCCTGGAAATGGTGGTGCGGCAGCTGCCGTAACTCATTCCCGTAATTTCACAGATCTCTTCATAATCATACCCTTCGATGAGATGTAAGGTCAAAGAAATTCTGTAACTGTCTTTTAGTTGCTTCAGGGTCTCCAGTACTTTTTGAGCCATTCGTTCTGTACTCCCCGAATCAGCATCGGTTACATCCTTGTCTTCGACCTTGTACATCACACTTTCCAATCCGACCTCCTGGTGTTTCTGCCCTTTGCGGTACTGATGGATGCTGTTGTTGATCACAATCCGCTTTAACCAGGCCCCGAAGGTTACCTCCCCTTTGAAGGTGTGCAGCTTGGTGAAAGCGCTCAGAAAGGATTCCTGCATAATGTCTTCTGCTTCTGCGGAATCTTTTACGATCCGGAGCGCCGTGTTGTACATGGCGTGGTAATACCGGTTGTAAATCTCCAGCTGTGCCCGTTGGTCGCCTTTCATACAGGCTTGCAACACTAAATCAATATGTTCGGTCGGTTGGCTCAAAAAGTGGTTATTGTTCGTTATATAGATGAAACAATTTACGGATTGTTACAGTTCCGCCTGGAGGTTTGTCGGCTCCTTGGCACAGGAATTGCCATGTATAAGCGAAGATTATCGGTTCTGATTCATGAAATTGACTGATTATGAATATCTTAGAAGAATAAGAGCCGCTCATGAAACCGATGTAAGCTGTCCGAGTGTGACAGAATGACCGAAAAATGATTATGGGAGTTACAAAATTTACCACTTTTGACAAACTGTCGCTTCAGGATCTGGAAACCGATTCCGAGCTTATCCCACTGCTCACGCCCGAAGATGAAGTAGAAATGAATAACGAGCAGCTGCCGGAAGTGCTCCCGATCCTGCCGTTGCGCAATACGGTGCTCTTCCCGGGGGTCGTGATCCCCATTACCGCAGGACGGGACACCTCCATCAGCCTGATCAAAGACGCCAATGTGGGTTCTAAGGTGATCGGCGTGGTTTCCCAGAAGGACGAATCGGTGGAAGCCCCCGGCATCAAGGACATCAACACCCTGGGTACGGTGGCCCGCATTCTGCGCGTGCTGCAGATGCCCGACGGGAACACCACCGTGATCCTGCAGGGGAAAAAGCGTTTTGAAATAGCCGAAATCCTAACTGAAAAACCCTACCTGACGGCCACCGTACGCGAAACCGGGGAGGTTCGGCCCGACGAAGACAGCGTGGAGTTCTCGACCATTATCGACTCGCTCAAGGAGCTGGCCCTGCAGATCATCAAAGACAACCCGAATATTCCGAGCGAGGCCGCCTTCGCCATCAAAAACATCCAGAGCAACCCCTTCCTGATCAATTTCGTCTCCTCGAACCTGAACCTGAGCGTGGCCGAAAAACAGGAACTCCTGGAGATCGGCAACCTGCAGGAGCGCGCGCTTTCGGTTCTCAGGCACCTCAATACCGAATTGCAGAAGCTGGAGCTTCGCAACGAACTGCAGTCGAAGGTGCGCAGCGACCTCGACCAGCAGCAGCGGGAGTACTTCCTGCACCAGCAGATGAAGACCATTCAGGAAGAGCTGGGCGGCCTGTCGTACGACGAGGAGATCGAGGAACTGGAGGCCAAGGCCCAGGAAAAGCACTGGAGCGAGGCGGTAGCCGCCCACTTCGAGAAGGAGCTGGCCAAGCTGCAGCGGATGAACCCGCAGGTGGCTGAATACTCCATCCAGCGGAATTACCTCGATTTGTTGCTCGAACTGCCCTGGGAGGAGTACTCCGAAGACCGCTTCGACCTGAAGCGGGCCCGCCGGATCCTGGACCGCGACCACTACGGCCTGGAAGACGTCAAAAAACGAATCCTGGAATACCTGGCCGTTCTCAAACTGCGGGCCGATATGAAGTCGCCCATCCTTTGCCTGTACGGCCCTCCCGGGGTCGGAAAGACCTCCCTGGGCAAATCGGTGGCCGAGGCGCTCGGAAGGGAATACGTGCGCATATCCCTGGGAGGGCTGCGGGACGAAGCCGAAATCAGTGGCCACCGCAAGACCTATATCGGGGCTATGCCGGGGCGCATTGTGCAGAGTATCCGCAAGGCCGGCACCTCGAACCCGGTCTTTATCCTGGACGAGATCGACAAGCTCTCCTCCAGTTACCAGGGCGACCCCTCCTCAGCCATGCTGGAGGTGCTCGACCCCGAGCAGAACAACGATTTCCACGATAACTTCCTGGAAGTGGGATACGACCTGTCGAAGGTGATGTTTATTGCCACGGCCAACAACCTGGGATCCATACAGCCGGCCCTGCTCGACCGGATGGAGATTATCAATGTTACGGGCTACACCATAGAAGAAAAGGTCGAAATCGCCCGGCGCCACCTGTTGCCCAAACAGCTCAAGGAACACGGCATGGGCCCCGAGCACCTGAGGATCGGCAAAAGGCAACTCGAGAAGATCGTGGAGGGGTATACCCGCGAATCGGGCGTGCGCGGCCTGGAAAAGCAGATCGCCAAAATGGTGCGCCACGCGGCCAAGAACATCGCCACCGAAGAGGCCTACAATGTGAAGGTTACTTCGGATGACGTGCTGGAAGTACTCGGGCCGCCCCGCCTGGAGCGCGACAAATACGAGAACAACGAAGTGGCCGGGGTGGTAACCGGGCTGGCCTGGACCAGCGTGGGGGGCGATATCCTCTTCATTGAATCCATCCTCTCCAAAGGCAAGGGCAGTCTCAACATTACCGGGAACCTCGGAAAAGTGATGAAAGAATCGGCTACCATCGCCCTGGAATACCTCAAGGCCCATGCCGACCGCTACGGAGTAGATCCGGAAGTCTTCGAAAGGTACAATGTGCACATCCACGTGCCTGAGGGTGCCACCCCCAAAGACGGCCCCAGTGCGGGTATCGCCATGCTCACCTCCCTGATGAGCCTCTTCAGCCAGCGCAAGGTTAAGAAAAGCCTGGCCATGACCGGGGAAATCACGCTGCGGGGCAAGGTCTTGCCGGTGGGGGGCATCAAGGAGAAAATCCTGGCGGCCAAACGGGCCCGCATCAAGGAGGTGATCCTCTCTGAGGAGAACCGGCGCGACGTGGACGAGATCAAGGCCGAATACCTGAAGGGGCTCACCTTCCACTACGTTACCGAAATGGACCAGGTTATTGACATGGCCCTGACCGACCAGAAGGTGAAGCACGCCAAAACGCTGTGACGCTGCCCGCTCGTGCATTTCAGGAAAGCCGCTGGGATATAATCCGTATTTTTGGCTCATGCGAAAGATCACCATCGCCATAGACGGCCATTCCTCTACCGGCAAGAGCACCCTGGCCCGCCAGCTGGCCCTCTCCCTCGGATACGTGTACATAGACTCCGGGGCCATGTACCGCGCCGTAACCCTCTTTGCTTTGGAAAACGGCCTGATCGGCCATAAGCCCGATGCGGAAGCCCTGGAGGCCCGGCTTCCGGGAATCGACCTCCGCTTCGAGCTGAACCCCCAAACCGGCCGCTCGGAGATCGTGCTCAACAACCGAAACGTGGAAAAGCAGATTCGCAGCCTGGAGGTCTCCGCCCAGGTAAGCCAGGTGGCGGCCCTGGGGCCTGTTCGTCAAAAACTGGTGGCCCTGCAGCGGGCCATGGGAAGCGACGGCGGAGTGGTTATGGACGGCCGCGACATCGGCACGGTGGTGCTTCCCGGGGCCGACCTGAAGATATTCATGACCGCCAGCCCCGAAATCAGAGCGAGCCGCCGTTACAAGGAATTGCTGGAACGGGGCGAAAAGGTGTCCTACCAGGAAGTGCTCAAAAATGTGCGGGAGCGCGACTACCTCGATTCGAACCGTGAAATTTCCCCCCTGCGCAAAGCCCCCGATGCCATTGAGCTGGACAACAGCGACATGGGGCATAAGGAACAGTTCGAGCGGGTACATGCCCATGCCCTGAGGCTGATGGCCCGGGAATAAGGAGCCCCCCTTCTCGGTTCCGTCTTTCTGGGGTTAGGAGATCGGGCAGGGCCTGATGCTTTTCGCGCATGCCGCCGTAACACATTTGCGGGTAATACCCCTCCCTTTAAAAGGAGAGCCGCCGCATGCAGGCCCCGGCCCCGGCACGAAATTTCGCAACCCATTCCAACCTTTGGACGAAAAGCTTTGCAAAGACGGCATTTAATTGTATTTTTGCGCACCTTTTTAGCCAGGAATCAAGAGGAAAAGGGACGACACAAAAACAACTAACGGCTTCCGAAGGAAAGGCGAACTCTTGAGGTACTTCGGGATACAAATCGAATCAGCACATGGCTGAAACCAAGAAAAGCGCCGAAGCGGTAGAACCCGCAGCGGACGAGAAACAGGCGAAAGCGCCTGTACAACAACAGGATCCCCAGGAATTCCTGGACAACTTCGACTGGACCAAATACGAAGAAGGTATTGAGCGGGTCGAAGATGCCAAACTCAAGGAGTTCGAGGACCTGGTAACCAAGAATTTTGTAGATACCGCCGACGAGGAAGTCGTGGTGGGGGTTATTACCCACCTGACCGACCGCGAGGCGATAATCGATATCAACGCGAAATCGGAAGGGGTTATCTCCCTGAACGAATTCCGGTACAATCCCGGCCTGAAGGTCGGGGACAAAGTGGAGGTCCTGATCGACATCCGCGAGGACCGCAACGGGCAGCTGGTGCTTTCGCACCGCAAGGCCCGCACCATCAAGGCCTGGGATCGCGTAAACTCAGCCCACGACAAGGAAGAGGTGGTTACCGGCTTTGTGAAATGCCGCACCAAGGGCGGTATGATCGTAGACGTATTCGGCATCGAAGCCTTCTTGCCCGGTTCCCAGATCGATGTGAAGCCAATCCGCGATTACGACCAGTATGTGGGTAAAACCATGGAATTCAAGGTGGTGAAGATCAACCAGGAATTCAAGAACGTGGTGGTGTCGCACAAGGCGCTCATCGAAGCCGACATCGAAGAGCAGAAAAAAGAAATCATCAGCCAGCTCGAGAAAGGGCAGGTGCTGGAAGGCGTTGTCAAGAACATCACTTCCTACGGGGTCTTTATCGACCTGGGCGGGGTAGACGGCCTGGTCCACATTACCGACCTTTCCTGGAGCCGCATCAACCACCCGAACGAGGTGGTGGAACTCGACCAGAAGCTCAATGTGGTTATCCTGGACTTCGACGAAAACAAGTCGCGCATCCAGTTGGGCATCAAGCAGCTTGAGAAGCATCCCTGGGATGCCCTGGGCGAAGAGATCAAAGTGGGCGACAAGGTGAAAGGCAAAGTGGTGGTTATCGCCGATTACGGAGCCTTCCTGGAAGTTGCCGAGGGCGTGGAAGGCCTGATCCACGTATCGGAGATGTCCTGGTCTACCCACCTGCGCTCTGCCCAGGACTTCGTGAAAGTCGGGGACGAGCTGGAGGCCGTGGTGCTTACCCTCGACCGGGAAGACCGCAAAATGTCGCTCGGCCTGAAGCAACTCACCCCAGACCCCTGGACCGATATCACCACCAAATACCCGGTTGGTTCGCGTCACAAGGGCATCGTCAGGAACTTCACCAACTTCGGTGTGTTCGTGGAACTGGAAGAAGGGATCGACGGCCTTATCTACATTTCGGACCTTTCCTGGACCAAGAAGATCAAGCACCCCTCTGAATTCGTGACCGTCGGGGATACCCTGGAAGTGGAAGTACTTGAGCTGGATGTGGACGGCCGCAAACTGAGCCTGGGCCACAAGCAGACCCAGGAAAACCCCTGGGATAAGTACGAAGACGACTTCGCCCTGGGCACTGTGCACAAGGCTGCCATCACAGAGATTGTCGACAAAGGGGCCATTATCGAGTTCAACGAAGACATCACCGCCTTCGTGCCGCAGCGCCACATGGAGAAAGAAGACGGCAAGAAGCTGACCCGCGGGGAGGAAGCCGAATTCAAGATCATTGAGTTCAACAAGGACTACAAACGGGTAGTGGCAAGCCACACCGCCATCTTCAAGGAAGAAGAGCAGCGCAATGTGCGCGCGGCCAAGAAGAAGGCCGCCGCCCTGGCCGAGGAGTCCAAGCCCACCCTGGGCGACGCCAATGCACAGCTGCAAAAGCTGAAAGACAAAATGGAAGCCGCCAAGAAGAAGAAATGAGGTGGCGGTCCGTAGAGCAAAACCCCGGGATTTCCCGGGGTTTTTTTTGGTTCCGGCACCGGGGATTCCCCGGGTAGCAACCCGGCACCGATTCGGGCCGGCCAATTGGAGAGAAATACCTATTTTTGTGTACCAACGTCTTAGGGCCGCCTCTGTATGAGTCAACAAGTGCTGCTTACCTCCAAAGAGATCCAAATCATCCTGCACCGGCTGGCCTGCCAATTGCTCGAGAACCACCTCGATTTTTCCGAAAGCGTGCTCATCGGCATGCAACCCAGGGGTACCTTCCTGGCGCACCGGCTGCTCGCCATACTCGAGCGCGAATACAAGGTAAAGAACATCCCTTTCGGCCTGCTCGACATCACTTTTTACCGGGACGACTTTCGCCGGGGCGAGAAGCCCCTGGCCGCAAGCAGTACCGAAATCGATTTCCTGGTCGAGGGCAAACGGGTGGTACTCATAGACGATGTGCTGTACACCGGCCGGAGCATCCGCGCGGCTCTTACGGCCATCCAGTCTTTCGGCAGGCCCGGTTCCATCGAATTGCTGACCCTGATCGACCGCAGGTTCAGCCGGCACCTGCCCATCCAGCCCGATTACCGGGGGAGGCAGGTCGACGCCATCGGCGGCGACAAGGTTAAGGTGTGCTGGAAGGAAAACGAGGGGGAAGACACGGTTTACCTGATTAGCAAGTAACTCATGAGCGAACTGAGTGTACGACATTTACTGGGGATCAAGTACCTGAAGGGAAAGGACATCGACCTGATTTTCGAGACGGCCGACCATTTCAAGGAAGTACTGGCCCGCCCCATCAAAAAAGTGCCATCCCTGCGCGATATCACCATCGCCAACATCTTTTTCGAAAGCAGTACCCGAACCCGGCTTTCCTTCGAGCTGGCCGAAAAGCGGCTCTCGGCCGATGTGGTCAATTTCTCGGCAGCCCAGTCTTCGGTAAAGAAAGGCGAGACCCTGATCGATACGGTCAACAACATTCTTTCCATGAAAGTAGACATGGTGGTAATGCGGCACCCGAACCCGGGGGCCGGAATCTTCCTTTCACGCCATGTGAAAGCCTCCATTGTCAATGCGGGCGACGGGGCGCACGAACATCCCACCCAGGCCCTGCTCGACTCGTATTCCATCCGCGAAAAACTGGGCGGGGTAGGCGGTAAGAAGGTGGTTATTGTGGGCGATATCCTGCATTCCAGGGTGGCCCTCTCCAATATCTTCGCCCTGCAGATGCAGGGGGCAGAAGTGCGGGTTTGCGGCCCAAAGACCCTGATCCCCAAGTATGTGGAGTCTTTAGGGGTACGGGTGGAACCAGACCTGAGAACCGCGCTGGAATGGTGCGACGTGGCCAACATGCTGCGGATTCAGAACGAGCGGATGGACATGAGCTATTTCCCCACCACCCGCGAGTATTCGCGGCAGTTTGGGATCAACAAGGCCTTGCTCGACAGCCTGAGCAGGGAAATCGTGATCATGCACCCCGGGCCTATCAACCGGGGGGTGGAAATTACCAGTGACGTCGCCGATTCGCACCAGTCGATTATTCTGAACCAGGTGGAGAACGGGGTCGCCATTCGGATGGCAGTCATTTATTTGCTAGCTTCCAAAATTAAATAGCACCCCATGATTTTCGACAAGGAGGGAAATACAACCCTCGTATTCCAGGAAAACGTTTCCCTGGAGAAATTCCTGAAGAATTTCAGCGAGGCCTATCCGCGTATCCAGAACGATCACCTGATCCTCAACCTGTTTTCCTTCGGGAAACTCAGCACGGGCGATGTGCTGGAATTCCTGCACCTCTCCAACCGGCACCGGGGGGCGGGCAAGTCGTTCGTGCTGGTTTCCAACGCCATCTCCTATGAGCACGTGCCAGACGAACTCTGTGTGGTGCCTACCCTGCAGGAGGCCCGGGACCTGATCGAAATGGAGGAGATAGAACGGGATCTCGATCTCTGAAAGCCACCGGGGCGGGATGTCGATGAAATTACATATCCTAGGTTGTCATGCCGCCACCCCCCGGGTGGTGACCCGCCCGAGCTCCCAGGTCCTGGAAACCGGCGGCCACCTCTTCCTGATCGATTGCGGGGAAGGGACCCAGATGGAATTGCGCCGCTACCGCCTGCGGTTTTCAAAAATCGAGCACATATTTATCTCCCACCTGCACGGGGACCATTTCTTCGGGCTGCCCGGGCTGGTCTCTACCTTTAGGCTGCTGGGACGGGAAAAGCCGCTCCATATCTACGGCCCCAAAGGCATTAAGGAAGCCATTACCCTGCTCCTGCGACTGGGGGATACCTGGACCCAGTATCCCCTGCATTTCCACGAGCTCACCTCCGGGGAGCGCGAGGTGGTGCTGGAGGAAGCGGGCGTTCGGGTTTCTACCCTGCCCCTGAACCACCGGGTCTATACGAACGGTTTTCTGTTCAGGGAACTCCCGGGGGAACGCCGGCTCCGGGCCGAGGTGGCCCGTAGCCATGGGATCGACAGGGCCTATTTCCGAAAAATCAAGCAAGGGGCCGATGCCCGTGCCGCCGACGGCACCCTGGTGCCGAATTCGGAACTCACCGACCCGCCCCCCCATGCTTGCAGCTATGCCTACTGCAGCGATACGGCCTACAAACCGGAACTGGCAGGCTGGATCAGGGAGGTAGATACCCTGTACCACGAGTCGACCTTTCAGGAGAAAGATGCCTCCCTGGCATCCATAACCGGCCATTCCACGGCCCGGGAGGCGGCTCAGATCGCCCGGGAGGCGGGGGTCAAGAGGCTCATCCTGGGGCATTACTCCACCCGGTATAAAGACCTGCAGGGCTTTCAGGCAGAGGCGTCTGCTGTTTTCCCGTCTGTGGAGCTGGCCGAAGACGGACGGGTTTTTTCCTGGTAGCCCGAAGGCCCTTCTTGCTTTTACTGCCCGCCCGGGCCCCTATTCTTGGGAACTTTGTTTATCTTGTGGGCCCAGACTCACGCGATGGAAAAAGACCTGGGCAATTACCGGAAAGTGTACGCCAAGAAGGAATTATCGGAGGCCGGGGCCCCCGAAAACCCCCTGCAGCTTTTTCAGCAGTGGTTTCACGAAATCGAGGCCAGCGGCAGTACCGACGAGCACAACGCCATGACCCTGGCTACCGTCGGGCTGGACGGATTTCCGAAGAGCCGGGTGGTCTTGCTCAAGGGGTATACGTACGAGGGCTTTGTC
>DATIPV010000481.1:0-6852 GCA_035471525.1 Robiginitalea sp. | reverse complement strand
CGGCGCTGACTTGGGCCCGACATTGGGGGCGGAGTAGAACACCATGCCTTCAAAGGCGGTGAACCCCGGATGGCGCAGGTCCCAGACAAACCGGTTACCGCCCGATTTCACCCTGAGGGGCTGAATGGCAGCCGGCTCGAAGGCATCCTCCGCGGCTTGGTTGGAATAGGCCCGGATGACCCTGCCCTCTGCGTCGAGCACTTCAAGGGAAACCGTATCGGTCTCCTTGAGGTCCTTAATATAATAATGGATCAGGGCCCCGTTGGGGTGGTTTTCCCCTTCCCGTTTCAGATCGGGCTTTCCCCACCCCGATTGCGGCAGGCGGTAGGCATTATCGGGGGTGTAGAGGTGAAAGGCTGCCTGTCGCAGGTCAGGGCTCAGTTGCTGGAGCGGGGTCAGGTCGTCGATCATCCAGAAACTCCGCCCGTGGGTGGCGGCAATCAGGTCATTGTCGCGCACGTGCAGGTCGCGTATGGAAGTGACCGGGAGGTTCAGCTGGAAGGGGGCCCAGCTTTCCCCGTCGTCGAACGACAGGTACATGCCCCACTCGGTCCCGGCAAATAGCAGCCCCTCCCGTACCTTATCGGACCGGATGGCACGGGTGTAATGGGTGTTGGGGATTCCGCGGGTGATCCGCTTCCAGGTTTTGCCGTAGTCGGTGGTTTTGTAGAGGTAGGGGGTGTAGTCCCCGAACTTGTAAGAGGTGGCCGCGACGTAGGCCGCTCCCTTGCGGAACGGGCTGGGGTCGATGCAGTTGATCATGTTCAGCGTGGGCGACATCCCCGGCGGGGGGGTCACGTCTTCCCAGTGCGCCCCGTCGTCGCGCGTTACATGCAGCAGCCCGTCGTCACTGCCTGCCCAGATCACCCCGGGTTCCAGGGGCGATTCGGCTATGGCAAACAGGTTCGAATAGAATTCTGCCCCGGTGTTGTCTTGCGTGATGGGCCCCCCAGAAGACTGTATGGTTTCGGGCAGCCCCCGGGTCAGGTCGGGCGAGATAACTTTCCAGCTCTGTCCTTCGCTCTCGGTGGCATGGAGGTAATTGGAGCCGGCGTACAGGCGGTCGGGGTGGTGGATGCTGAAGGCGACGGGGAAGTTCCAGTTAAAGCGGTACTTCATCACTTCCACGCCCGAACCCACCGGGTTGTCGGGCCATACGTTCACCGAACGGGTCTGATCGCTGCCGTGGTCCATCCGCATCATATACCCCTTGTAGGTGCCCCCGTAGACGATGTCGTTGTTTTTGGGGTCCGGGGCCAGGTGGGCGCTTTCGCCCCCGGCCGTTTCCTCCCAGGCGTCTTCCCCGATGGCATTCCCCGGGGTGCGGTGCAGGATGCGCACGGTGGAGTTGTCTTGCTGGGCCCCGTAGATCCGGTAGGGGAAATGGTTGTCGGTCACAACCCGGTAAAACTGGGCCGTGGGCTGGTTGTCGGGGGTGCTCCAGTTGTTGCCCCCGTCGTTGGAGACCTGTGCCCCCCCGTCGTCTGCGATCACCATCCGCTGGTTGTTTTCAGGATCGATCCACAGGTCGTGGTGGTCCCCGTGGGGCGCATTCTTCATTTCAAAGGTCCTGCCCCCGTCCGAAGACACCCCGTAGCTCACGTTCATTACGTAGACCCTGTCGACGTTCTGGGGGTCTGCGTAGATGCGGCTGTAGTACCAGGCCCGCTGGCGCAGGGCCCGGTCCTGGTTGACTACCTTCCAGGTGCCCCCCCCGTCGTCGGAGCGGTAGACCCCTCCGTCGCCAGCCTCGACGATGGCCCAGACCCGGTTGGAATTCTGAGGGGAGACCGCGATCCCGACAATGCCCCAGGGAAAGCCCGGAAGGCCGGGCCTTTCAGACAGGTCGGTCCAGGTTTCGCCCCCGTCCGTGCTTTTGAACATACGGCTGTCGGGGCCTCCGCTGTCCATCCGGTAGCCGTTGCGCTTCATCTCCCAGGTCGCGGCGTAGAGGATCCTCGGGTTGTTGGGGTCCAGGATCAGGTCTCCGGCCCCGGCCTTGTCGCTCACATACAGGATCCGTTCCCAGGAACGGCCCCCGTCTGAAGAGCGGTAGACCCCCCGGGTTTCATTCGGGATCCAGAGGTTGCCGATGGCCGCCACGTAGACGAGTTCGGGGTTCTGGGGGTGGACGCGGATCCGCGCGATGTGTTCGGACCCCTCGAGCCCGATAAAGGTCCAGGTCTTTCCGGCGTCGGTGCTTTTCCACAAACCCTTCCCGGAAGAGACGTTCCCGCGGAGGGTTTGTTCCCCTTCTCCCACGTAGATCACGTTGGGGTCGGAGGGGGCCACTGCCACGGCCCCAATGGAGCCTCCGAAGAAGCCGTCTGAAATGCATTCCCAGGTGTTCCCGGCATCCTCCGATTTCCAGACGCCGCCCCCTGCCGTGCCCATATAATACAGGTTGGGGTTGCCTTCTACCCCGGTTACCGAGCCTGCGCGCCCGCCCCGGAAGGGCCCCAACAGGCGCCACCGGACGGAACCGTACAGGGATTCTTCGTACTGGGTTCCCGCCTGCTGCTTACCGCGTTGGGCCTGCAGGGGGGGGCTAAATACAAGGCAAAGGAGGGTCGGCAGGGCAAGGCGGAATAGTTTCATGGCAGACGTTTTAACGGGATTCAAATTACGCATTTTTCAGCACCTGCAAGGGGTCTCTGCAGGGGTAAGATTCCGGGGGGCAGAAGGCCGTTAGCCAGAGCGGTGCAGCCGCTGCGGCGGGTTGTATGAATTGGTAAATCAGAAAATTGCTATACTTTTGTGAACCAAAAACGATCTGCATGGCAAAGAACCTGGTTATTGTGGAATCACCCGCCAAGGCCAAAACCATTGAGAAATTCCTTGGTAAGGATTTTAAGGTAACCTCCAGCTTCGGCCATATAGCAGACCTGCCTTCCAAAGAACTGGGCGTTGCTGTCGATAAGGATTTTGCCCCGAAGTACGTGGTGGAGAAAGACAAGAAGGCCCTGGTCAAAAAGCTCAAAGACCTGGCCGCCCAGGCAGAGACCATCTGGCTGGCCAGCGATGAAGACCGGGAGGGGGAGGCCATTTCCTGGCATCTGGCCGAGACCCTGAAGCTCGACAAGGACAAGACCCGCCGCATCGTCTTCAACTCCATCACCAAATCGGCCATACAGCGGGCCATCGAGAACCCCCGCGGCATCAATTACGACCTGGTCAATGCCCAGCAGGCCCGACGCATCCTCGACCGCCTGGTGGGATACGAGCTCTCCCCGGTGCTCTGGAAGAAAATCAAGCCCGGCTTGTCGGCAGGACGCGTGCAGTCGGTGGCGGTACGCCTGATCGTGGAACGCGAACGGGCCATTGAGGCCTTTACCCCCGAGAGCAGCTTCCGGGTAACGGCCGAATTCCGGACCTCAGACGGAGCGGTATTCGCCGCCAAATTGCCGGAGGGCTTCCCGAGCCTGCAACAGGCGCGGGCATTCCTCGAAAAACTGGACCAGGCCTCGTTCTCCGTGGAGGGCCTCGATCGGAAGCCCGCCAAAAAATCGCCGGCCCCGCCCTTTACCACTTCCACCCTGCAGCAGGAGGCTTCCAGGAAATTGTATTTCTCGGTTGCCCGCACCATGCAGGTGGCCCAGCGCCTCTATGAGGCCGGGCTCATCACCTACATGCGTACCGACAGCGTGAACCTATCGGGCGAAGCCATTCAGGCCATTAAACAGGCGATCGTCACCAACTACGGCGAGCCTTATAGCAAGGTGCGCCAGTACCAATCGAAGACCAAGGGAGCCCAGGAAGCCCACGAGGCCATCCGCCCCACCGATATGATGCTGCAGCATCCGAACCTCGATCGCGACCAGAAGCGCCTCTACGAGCTCATCCGTTTGCGTACCCTGGCCTGTCAGATGAGCGATGCCACCCTGGAGCGTACCCAGGTGCAGATTCGCAACGACCGGGATAAGGCCTTGTTCATCGCCGAAGGGGAGGTTATCAAGTTCGAAGGCTTCCTGAAAGTCTACCTGGAAGGGAAAGACGAGGAAGACCTCGAGGAACAGGAAGGCATGCTGCCGGCCATGGAGGAAGGCGAGGCTCTGCAGGCCAATTACATTACCGCTACCCAGCGCTTCACCCGACCGCCCTACCGATACACGGAGGCATCCCTGGTAAAGAAGCTGGAGGAACTTGGCATCGGGCGTCCTTCTACCTATGCCCCCACCATATCCACCATCCAGAACCGTGGCTATGTAGAGAAGGGCAGCGTGGAAGGCAGCGAACGGGCCTACAGCCAACTGGTCCTGGAAAAAGGCCGGATCAGCGAAAACGCCCTTACCGAAATTGTCGGCTCCGACAAGGGCAAGCTGGTCCCCACGGATATCGGCATGGTGGTAAACGACTTTTTGGTGAATCATTTTGCCAACATCCTCGACTATCACTTCACCGCCAAGGTGGAAAAGAACTTTGACGACATTGCTTCGGGCGACGAAGACTGGCAGCAGGTGCTGCGGGAATTCTACGGGGACTTCCACCCGAATGTGCTGGAGGTGGAAGAAACAGCCGACCGGGCCAGCGGGGAAAGGGTGCTCGGCACCGACCCTAAAACCGGCAGGCAGGTTGCCGCGCGCCTGGGGCGCTTCGGGCCCATGGTGCAGATCGGCACGGCCGAGGAAGAGGATAAACCCTTGTTCGCCAGCCTGCTCCCCGACCAGTCTATCTCTACCATCACCTTCGAGGAGGCTATGGACCTCTTTAAGCTGCCCCGCAAGCTGGGCACCTACGAGGGCCAGGAGGTGGAGGCCAATGTGGGTCGCTTCGGGCCCTATATCAGATTCGGCAAGACCTTTGTCTCGCTCGATGCCGGCGAGAGTGTATTTGATGTGGACCTGGAGCAGGCCGCCGAACGGATCCGCGCCAAGCAGCAGGCCGATGCCCCCATTGCAACGTACGAAGGCAAGCCGGTCACCAAAGGCAAGGGCCGGTTCGGTCCGTTCATCAAATGGGACGGCATGTTCGTTAACGTGCCCCGGAAATACGACTTCGACCATCTGAGCCAGGCCGATGTTGCCGAACTGATCGAAGACAAGAAGAAAAAAGAAGCCGAAAAGGTAGTCCGGCAGTGGCCGGAAGAAGGCATACGGATCGAGAAGGGACGCTGGGGACGGCACATCGTGATCAAAGGCCGTACCAAGGTAGACCTCTCCAAGGACGTCGACCCCGGTCAGCTGAGCCTCGATCAGGCTCGTGAACTGCTGGGTTCCCGGAAGAACGGAAAAAAATCTAAATAAGGCGGTGGCAGTATGGCATTCGATTTCTTGCTCCCGGTATCCCAGCGCGTTTTAGCCCATTGCGAGCTGCTCCCGGCCCAGGCGCTGGGCCGTGTCGTCTACAAGCATACCGAGCAGGATGGCCTGCCCGTGCTGGCCGGGGCCACCTATGCCATTCTGGGGGTCTACGAGTCGCGCAACGCCTTTATCAAAAAGACCAGCCGGATCGACCTGGACGAGATACGGATTCAGTTGTACCGGCTGATGGAGGGAAACTGGAACGACACCATTATCGATCTGGGCGATGTCGACGAGGGCGAAACCGTGAAAGACACCTATTTTGTGGTTCGGCAAATCCTCGCCGAGCTGCTGGAAGAGAAGATCATCCCCATCGTAATAGGCCCCACCCAGGATATAACCTATCCGATGTACCGCTCTTTCGACGGGATAGCCGATATGGTGAACCTGGTCTCCATAGACAGTCGTTTCGACTTCGGGGCGGAGGAGGAGCTTATTTCCTCCCATTCCTATATGAGCAGGATCATTACGGAAAAGCCCAACAACCTCTTTAATTTTTCAAACATCGGGTATCAGAGCTACTTCAACGCCCAGGAAGAAGTAGACCTGATGGATCGGCTCTTCTTCGACGCCTACCGTCTCGGCGAGATCGCCGTCGACCCCTCCCTGGCCGAACCCGTGCTGCGCAATGCCCACCTGGTGAGCCTGGACGCCCGGGCGATCCGCGCCAGCGAGATGGGGCAGCCCGACAGCTTCTCGCCCAACGGCTTTACCGGCCGCGAGATCTGCGCCATTACGCGTTATGCCGGTATGGGAGACAACATCTCGATCTTCGGGATTTTCGAGATCGAGAACAACATGCAATCTTTCCAGCTCGTCGCGCAGATGATCTGGTATTTTATGGAAGGACACAATTTCCGGGTTCAGGAAAAACCTTCCCAGTCAGACCCCGACTTCATCCGCTATATCGTGCCCTGCGAGTCGGAACAACTTCACTTCTTCAAAAGCG
The DNA here is from genome assembly GCA_035471525.1 of Robiginitalea sp. Taxonomy (GTDB): domain Bacteria; phylum Bacteroidota; class Bacteroidia; order Flavobacteriales; family Flavobacteriaceae; genus Robiginitalea. The sequence goes on along the minus strand of DATIPV010000481.1, from coordinate 603 downwards.
CCCTCACCAGCCGTTGGTGGGTAGAGGTTCCCAACCTTCTCGGAGCGCATACTAAATCACAAGCACCTGCGTTATTACCATGCACCGAACAGGACTATCTGGAAGCCTGCGACCAGAATATACCGGAGCGGTGGTTTAAGGCCTACAAGAAGGGCTTTAATTAAACCCATTTATTTACCCAAGAATAGACGGGAGCGTACAATAAATTATTCAAATTACAGTTTTAGTGAATAATCATTAGATCGTACCTACCGACTTAACCGAAATTAACCTAACGTATGAAGAAGCTATTGTTATCATCTATAGCGTGTGTTTTTTTGCTTGGCAGCTGCGGTTCCAAATCCAAAGGGGAACTGGTGGGCGTTCAGGGAAAAAAATGGTACCCTGAAAAGCCTTATGGGATGGAGCTGATCCCCCGGGGTTCTTTCATCATGGGTAAGAGTGAAGAAGACATGGCCAACGTTCTCAATGCCCCGACCAAAACCGTCACTGTGCGCTCCTTTTATATGGACGACACGGAAATCACCAATAGCGAGTACCGGCAGTTTGTAGAGTGGGTTAAAGATTCGGTGGTCCGCACCCGCCTGGCCATCCTGGCAGACG
>DATIPV010000480.1:0-22547 GCA_035471525.1 Robiginitalea sp. | reverse complement strand
AAGATCCTCAAAGGCATTGTCTCCTTCGGCAATACAGATACCAAACAGGTGATGACCCCCCGCATCGATATTTTTGCCCTCAACGAAGGCATGAAATTCCCGGAAGTGCTGGATGAAATTCAGAAGAACGGATATTCGCGGATCCCGGTCTTTGCCGAGAACATGGACAATGTGTCGGGGGTGTTGTACGTAAAGGACCTGCTGCCCTATCTGGAGCGCAAGTCGTTGAACTGGACCGGTCTGATCCGGGAGCCCTTCTTTGTGCCTGAAAACAAAAAGCTCGACGACCTGCTGCTCGAATTCCAGAACAAAAAGAACCACCTGGCCATCGTTGTGGACGAGTTCGGGGGCACCTCAGGCATTGTAACCCTCGAGGACGTGATCGAAGAAATCGTCGGAGACATCAGCGACGAATTCGACGACGAAGACCTGGTGTATTCCAAGCTGGACGAGTTCAATTACGTTTTTGAGGGAAAAACCAACCTCAAGGATTTCTACCGGGTGGCACGGATCGCCGACGAAGCCGTGTTTGAGGAGAACAAGGGAGAATCGGAGACCATCGCCGGATTCGTACTCGAGATTTCCGGCGGATTCCCAAGGAGGGGAGAGGCCATCCACTTCCAGAAATACAAATTCATGGTGGAAAGCCTTGACAGCAAACGGCTGAAGCAGATCAAAATTACGCTGCCACATGAAGAATAGCACCCGATGGCTCTGCTCTGTGCTTGCCCTGTCCCTGCTGGCCTGCGGGGAGGATCCGCTGCCCAAGCCCAGGGCCATGCTGCGCCTGGATTACCCGCCCCAGGCCTATCGTGTTATGGAAGCCGATTGTCCTTTCGCATTTGAATACAGCCAGGGCGCGCATCTGGAAGAAAAGGAGGATTGCAACATGGTATTGCACTACCCGGCGATGAAAGGGAGCGTTTTTATCACATACAAGCCGGTAGAGGGAAACCTGAAAGAACTGTTGTCGGACGCACAGAAGCTGGCTTACGAACACGTGATCAAGGCCGATGCCATACCCGAACAGGAATTTGTAAATCCGGAAAAGAAAGTTTACGGCATGTTTTATGAGGTGACGGGCGACGCGGCCTCCCAGTCGCAGTTTTATCTCACAGACAGCACACGGCATTTTGTGACCGGCTCGCTTTACTTTTACGCAAAACCGAACTATGACTCCATCCTCCCGGCAGCCGTTTACCTCCAAAACGACATCCGGCGCATCATGGAGAGCCTGAGCTGGAAATAACATCAGTCCGCCAAAAACCCGATGGAACCCTATACCTCCGATCAGTTCAACCGTTGCCGTCAACAGGTAACGCCGTATATACACCGCACCCCCGTGCTGCGCTCATCTCAGCTCGACAGCCTTTCCGGGTCTCACCTCTATTTTAAGTGCGAAAATTTCCAACGGGCCGGATCCTACAAGATCCGGGGTGCCACAAATGCCCTGCTGGGCCTGCTGGAGCAGGGGCCGGTTCCGGCTGTGGTAACGCATTCTTCGGGCAATTTTGCCCAGGCTCTTTCCCTGGCCGCCCGCAATATGGGGGTTCCTGCCTACATCGTAATGCCGAGCAATGCCCCGGAGGTAAAAAAGGAAGGGGTACGCGCCTACGGCGGGCAGATACGGGAGTGCGAGCCAACCCTGGAAGCCCGCGAAAGGGAAGCCGAACGTGTCCGGCTCGAGACCGGGGCCTTGTTCATTCATCCGTCTAACGACCCCATGGTTATGCTCGGGCAGGGCACGGCTTGTGCCGAGCTGCTGGAAGATGTGCCCGGGCTGCACTGCGTAGTGGCGCCCGTCGGCGGAGGCGGGCTATTGGGGGGCACCTCTCTGGCAGCGGCTTTTTCCGGAACGGGATGCGAACCCATCGGCGCCGAACCCCGGATGGTCGACGACGCCTACCGTTCCCTGAAAAGCGGGCGCATCGAAGGCAACACCCGCACCGATACCGTGGCCGATGGCCTGCGCACGGTGCTGGGCAGCCACACTTTCCCGGTGCTCAGCCGGCATGTCAAAACCATCGTTCGGGTAGAGGAATCCGAAATCCTCCGGGCCATGCGGCTGGTATGGGAACGCATGAAAATCATCATTGAGCCGTCCAGTGCGGTGGCCGTGGCTGCTGTATTGAAAGAGCCGGGGCGCTTCGGGAACAGGGAAGTTGGCATACTCATTTCAGGAGGCAACGTAGACCTGGGCCGTCTGCCCTTCTGACAGGCCGGAAGCTGTGCTACGGGCTGACGTGCCGGGCCAGCAGTGCCTCGGCTGCCTCAATGCTATGCAAGACCTGGTCGCGCATGGCCCGCACCTTAACCTCTTCCTCCTGCAGCCATTCCTTTTTCTGGTCGCTCAGCTCTTTGCCTTGCCTGATCTCGGCAGGGTCGAAGCGGTCTCCGAACCCCTTCATCCAGTCCATCATAGATTGGTGAGCCGCCTGCAGGTCCTTCATGGCTGCGAGATAGGGCAGACCGGTCTCGGTACTGTCTGCCAACGGCTTCAGTCTGGCCACCAATTTGCCGATATCGCGCATTTTGGGCATTACCTCATCATGAACCGCCAATACGGCCTCCATACGGCTGGGCTCGGAAGCGGCGGCATCTTTTTTTTCGCCCCTGCAGGAAGCCGAAAGGGTGATAAGGACCATTGTCAGACCAAGCAGGTATAGGGGGGATAACGATTTTCGCATGGCTTGTTTGTTGGGTTGACATCGCGCGTTGACTCCTGTTTAACAAGGACTTTCGCGCATCCTAAAGATACTTCCAAATGGACAAACTACCTTTCCCGGCCTTTTCTTTAACAATTATTTATTAGCAAAAGCACGCTCTGCGCAGTATATTTAAGGGAAACCACAACATCAACCCGACATGACCAACTATATGCTTCCCATCCGTTACGGACTGGCGACCGCGGGGTGCCTGATCGCCTATTTCCTTGTCTTGTCGCTATTCGGTCTGCACACGAATGCTTTTTACAGCCTGGTAAATGTCATTATTACCGGGTTTGGCATTTATGAAGGCATCAAGGCCTATAAATTACAACAGGGCGATTCCTTTGATTACGGGAGGGGCTTTGCAGCCGGCATGGCGACCGGGGTATCGGCCACCCTCTTGTTCACCCTGTTTTTTGCCTTTTACTGTACCGAAATCAACCTTGAATTTCTTTCCCAACTGACCAGCGTGTTTATCGATGATTTCCGCAATTTTGAAGGCATCGTGTTCCTGGCTGTGGCCATTATGGGCATCGCCACCACCCTGGTGCTGACCCTGGCTTTTATGCAATTGTTTAAAGGGCCGCGCCGGGCGGGCAAAAAAACAGGTTAAAATCTTCGCAAGCACTTGCCGGTTGGCAATTTAGCCCTATATTTGCACCCGCCATAATCGGATGTATTTGTATTTTCGGTAACGGCACGTTCACGTATCTATTTAACCAAAAACGCTATGTACGCAATTGTAGAGATAGCAGGGCAGCAATTCAAAGTTGCGAAAGACCAGAAGGTTTTCGTACATCGGCTGAGCGAAGCGGAAGGTAACAAGGTTACTTTCGACCAGGTGCTTCTGATCGGCGATGGGGATGCGATTACCATTGGCGCCCCGGCTATAGACGGAGCCGCAGTAGAGGCCAAAGTCGTAAAACACCTGAAAGGTGACAAGGTGATTGTCTTCAAGAAAAAACGCCGGAAAGGATACCGTGTTAAAAACGGTCACCGCCAGCAGCTCACCGAATTGATCATCGAAGGAATTATGGCCAAAGGGGCCAAGAAAGCACCTGCCAAGCAGGAAGCTCCGAAGGCAGCGCCGGCTCCCAAAGCCGAAGTTTCCAAAAAGGAAGCCCCCAAGAAAGAGGCATCTAAAAAGGAAGCCCCTAAAAAAGCGGCCGAAGACCTGAGCGCCAAGACCGTGGCCGAGCTGCGCGAAATGGCCAAAGCACAGGAAATCAGCGGGTACTCGTCCATGAAAAAGGCCGAGCTCATCGCAGCCCTGGGAGGAAAATAAACGTTTAACCGGGAGGTGAGCTCCCGACAAATTAAATAGCATGGCACATAAAAAAGGTGTAGGTAGTTCCAAAAACGGACGGGAGTCGGAATCAAAACGCCTGGGCGTTAAGATTTTCGGCGGACAGAAAGCCGTGGCCGGCAATATCCTTGTTCGGCAGCGGGGCACCAAGCACAACGCCGGAGACAATGTTTATGTGGGCAAAGACCATACCCTGCATGCCAAGGTAGACGGCATTGTGCGTTTCGAGAAGAAATCGGGAGGCAAGTCGTTCGTGTCTATAGAGCCTGGAGAGGCTTAAGAACCCCCTCCATTACGATCAAAAACCCGGGGCAGCTCAGCTGCCCCGGGTTTTTTGGTTCAATAGCAGCCAGTCTGCTGCCGACAGATCATTGAAAAGCCCTGGAAGGCTATCCGCCCCAGAGGGGGGCTTCCTGCGGCATCCGCCTCAATACCGGTAGTAATCCGGCTTAAAGGGCCCCTTCTGATCCACGCCGATGTATTTGGCCTGCTCCGGGCTCAGTTGGGTGAGCTCTGCCCCCAGCCGGCCCAGGTGCAGGGCGGCCACTTTTTCGTCCAGGTGCTTCGGCAGCGTGTATACCTGGTTTTCGTACCGGTCGTGGTGGTTCCACAATTCAATCTGCGCCAGGGTCTGGTTTGCGAAGGAATTGCTCATTACGAAGCTCGGGTGCCCGGTGGCACACCCCAGGTTCACCAGGCGTCCTTCCGCCAAAACGATCACGTCTTTCCCGTCAAGGGTGTATTTGTCTACCTGCGGTTTGATTTCATCGCGGGTATGCCCGTATCGGGTGTTGAGCCAGGCCATATCGATCTCGTTGTCGAAATGGCCGATGTTGCACACGATGGCCTTGTCTTTCATGGCCCTGAAATGCTCTTCCCGGATAATGTCGCGGTTGCCTGTGGCGGTAATCAGCACATCCATCTGCCCCACTACCGATTCGAGCCGTTTTACCTCGTACCCGTCCATACAGGCCTGCAGGGCGCAGATCGGATCCGCCTCCGTAACGGTAACGATGGCACCGGCCCCGCGAAAGGAAGCAGCCGTGCCCTTGCCCACGTCTCCGTAGCCGGCTACCAGCACCCGCTTTCCGGCCAGCATGGTATCGGTAGCCCTGCGGATGGCGTCCACGGCACTTTCCCGGCATCCGTATTTATTGTCAAATTTCGATTTGGTAACCGAGTCGTTCACGTTGATAGCCGGAACCGGCAGGGAGCCGTTTTTAAAGCGCTCGTAGAGGCGGTGGACCCCCGTGGTGGTTTCCTCGGAAATCCCCCGAATGCCTTTGATCAGCTCCGGGTAGCGGTCCAGCACCATATTGGTGAGGTCTCCCCCGTCGTCGAGGATCATGTTCAGGGGCTGGCGGTCTTCCCCGAAAAACAGGGTTTGCTCGATACACCAGTCGAACTCAGCTTCGGTCATTCCTTTCCAGGCATAGACCGGGATGCCTGCGGCGGCAATGGCTGCGGCCGCGTGGTCCTGGGTGGAAAAGATGTTGCAGGAGCTCCACGTTACCTCGGCTCCCAGGGCCACCAGGGTTTCGATCAGCACGGCAGTCTGTATGGTCATATGCAGGCACCCTGCGATCCGGGCGCCTTTCAGTGGCTGCGAGCTGCCATATTCTGTGCGCAGCGCCATAAGGCCGGGCATTTCGGATTCCGCAAGCTCGATCTCCTTTCGGCCCCAGGCCGCCAGGCTCATGTCCTTTACCCTGTAGGGCACGTATTTCACGCTTTTTGTGCTCATATACTGTCTGTTTTTACTCCCCTGCAGACCCGGCATCGCCTCCCCGGAACACTGCCGGTATTCCGGCGAAATATTCGTACTTTGGACCTCGGATGCCCGTTAGCAGGGCTCTGCAAAGGTACAGATAACTTGTAAAATGCCATGCCCCTTTACAAAACAATAACGACCCTGCCGGGTTGTACCGTGTACATCTGGAAAGTGACCGAACCGGAGGCAGCACTGGCGCGGGGAATCGAATTGAATCCGCATTGCCGGGAACGGTTCGACAGCATGCGGTCCGAGCTTCACCGACGCGGTTTTCTGAGCATCCGGCACCTTATGGCCAAGGCCGGTTATACCGATGCCGACCTCTACTACGATGCCGCCGGGAAACCCCATTTGCAAGACGGCACGCATATTTCCATTTCGCACTCCTTCGATTTTACGGGCATCATAGTTTCCGAATCGCGGGAAGTGGGTATCGATATCGAAAAACAGCGCGACAAGATCCTGCGCGTCGCCCATCGTTTTACCCCCCTGCGGGAGTACCATACCCTGGCCAACGAAGATGCCCTGATCCGGAAACTGACCATGGTCTGGGGGGCCAAGGAATCCCTTTACAAGATCATGGCCATCCACGGCCTGAGTTTTCTGAACCATATCTGCATTGACGACTTCGACATGGAATCGGGGGAAAGCCGCGGAAGGGTGCAGTATGAAGGCCAGCAGTCAGACTTCCGCACCTATTTCCTGGAGTTCGAGGGTTACACCTGCGCCTATGCCTATCGAGAAGATCCCTGACTTGGGCCGAATTCCGCCCCCCGGATTTTCCCGCCCGCTTCCAACTGCCTACCTTTGGGCCCAGACGTTCTGCCTATGAAGATTTCGGTTGAATTGACCCTCAGTCCGCTTCAGGACGATTACGAACGGGAAATTATCCGGTTTATCAAAGCCCTGAGGGCCTCGGGGCTCACCGTGCTGGAAAACCCGCTTAGCACCCAGGTATACGGGGAATACGACCAGGTTATGGACCTGCTCAGGGAGGAGATGCGCCGCAGTCTCGAGGCCGTGGGGCAGGCGGTATTCCTTATCAAGCTGGTCAAGTCTGACCGAAGTGCCTATGAGCCCCATTTTTGATTTCTTTTTCGACCCGTACCGCGAGCGGTCCCTCCACCTTATTATGCTGGAGGCCATTGCCTTTTTCTTCGGGATCGCCAGCGTGGTATACGCCAAACGGGAACACATATGGGTCTATCCCACCGGGCTGGTGGCCACCCTGATCACCATGTATATCTTTTTGCAGGACGGCCTGCTGGGCGATATGATGCTCAATCTGTATTATTCGATTATGAGCATATACGGATGGTGGAACTGGTCGCGCCGCACCGGCGACGAGGTATTGGTGCGCATTACCCGGACCTCGGCCCGGGAGAAAGGGATCGGCCTGGCCCTCTTCGTTTTCACGGTCGCATTCACTTACGGAGTGTACCGGGCCTTTGCCGAGGAGATCGGCTGGACCAATTACATCGACATGCTCACTTCCGGGATCTTCTTCACGGCCATGTGGTACATGGCGATCAAGAAGATCGAAAACTGGACCCTGTGGATCCTGGCCGATGTTATTACCGTGCCCCTGTATGCCTACCGGGGCTGGGGCATGCTTTCGCTCCAGTACCTCATATTTACTATCTTGGCAATTCAAGGCTATTATGCATGGAAGAAGCTCTTAGACAGGTCCCGTCCAATCTCGTAAAAGTGGTGCTCTTCGGGCCGGAGTCTACAGGGAAGACCACCCTGGCCCAGGAGCTGGCCGACCACTACAACACATTGTGGGTGCCCGAGTATGCCCGGGAATACCTGCAGGACAAATGGGACCGCGTGCAGCGGACCTGCGAGGCAGAAGACCTGCTGCCCATTGCGCGCGGGCAGATCCGACTCGAAAATGAGCTTTCTGCCCGGGCCGATCGCCTGCTGATCTGCGACACCGACCTGCTGGAAACCAAGGTGTATTCGGAAGCTTACTACCTGGGGTATTGCGATCCCGAGCTCGAAAAGCATGCCCTGGAAAACCAGTACGACCTCTATTTCCTGACCTATATTGACGTGCCCTGGGAAAAGGACGACCTCCGCGACCGACCCAAACAGCGGCGCGAGATGTTCGAATATTTTAAAAGTTCCCTGGAACAGAATCGCCGTAGATTTGTTATTTTAAAAGGCAGTCGGGAGCAGCGGCTGCAAACGGCCATATCCCATATCGACAAACTCTTGACCATGAGCCCATTCACAGATAAGGACCTCGCGCATCTGGCCGGAAAGGGGATCGGCCCGGAAAAGGCGGCGGCGCAGATAGGCATCTTCCAGGAGGGGATCGCCCCGGTACGCCTCAGCAAGGCAGCCGTGGTGGACGACGGCATTGTTCGCCTGGGGCCCGCCGAGCAAGACCGCCTGAAGGCCCTGTACCGCGAGGCCCTTCCGAAGCGTACGATTCTTAAATTCACCCCTGCCTCGGGGGCGGCTTCCCGCATGTTCAAGGCGCTTTTTGGCTTTCTGGAAGGGTTCGACCCCGATAGGGACGATCTGGAATCCTATTTGGCGCGGCCCGAACAGGCCGCTGTGAAACAATTCAGGGACCAGCTCCCGAAGTTCCCTTTTTATGAAATGATCAGCAACCGGCTGGGCAAGGATGCCGCCGGGCCGGGCCGCCACCTGCAGGCGTTCGTCAGGGAAATGCTTTCCGAAGAAGGCCTCAACTACGGGTTCTACCCCAAGGGGATGCTGCCCTTTCACAAATACGGCAATACGCTGACGACCCCTTTTGAAGAGCACTTGTGGGAAGGGGCGGCGTATGCCGCTACACAGGGGCTGTCGCGCCTGCATTTCACCATCTCAGAAGCACATCACCCATTGTTTACCCGGGAACAGGAGCGGGTCAGAGACCGGGTGGAAGCCGAAACAGGCTGCCGCTTCGAGCTGAGCTACTCCTACCAGAAGGGGTCGACCGACACCCTGGCTGTAACCCCTGATAACGAACCCTTCCGGGATAATCAGGGCCGTCTCCTGTTTCGCCCGGGCGGTCACGGGGCCCTGATCGAGAACCTGAATGAACAGGATGCCGACCTGATCTTTATCAAGAATATCGATAACGTGGCTATCCGCAGTAACCTGGCTACGGTAGCGGGCTGGAAGGAAGTGCTGGGCGGGTATCTGCTGGAACTGCAGGAGACAGCGTACCGTTTTACGCGCATGCTGGAAGAAGGAACGCTTGACCACGACCTGTTGGTACGGATCGGCCGGTTCCTCGAATCCCGTCTGAATACAAGGCTTCCCGATACCTATTCGGGATTGAGCCTGGACGATCAGGTGGCCGTGTTGCGCGACAAGCTGGCGCGCCCCATCCGTGTATGCGGGATGGTAAAGAACGAAGGCGAGCCCGGGGGAGGCCCTTTCTGGATTAAAGATGCCTCGGGGAACGAATCCCTGCAAATCGTCGAGTCGGCCCAGGCAGACCTGGAAAACGAGGGCCAGCGGGCTATTTTTGCCGGGGCCACTCATTTCAACCCGGTAGACCTGGTCTGCGGAGTGCGCGACGCTTTCGGCAACAAGTACAACCTGCTGAACTTCGTCGATTCGCGACAAGGCTTCATCACCGAAAAAACCTTTGAGGGAAGGCCGCTGAAGGCCCTGGAACTGCCCGGCCTCTGGAATGGGGCCATGGCCTTCTGGAATACTGTCTTTGTCGAAGTGCCCGTTAGCACCTTTAACCCGGTTAAAACGGTTAACGACCTGCTCAAGCCGGCTCACCAGGCCAGCCGGGCCGGGTAGTCCCCGGGCAGAAATACAGGCCTGAAAGTTTGGCCGGGCCGGTATGCCGGTGTATCTTTACAGGGTCTCTTAAGGGGTGCTTCGGCCGATTGCCGGGGCTGAGATTATACCCGCTGAACCTGGGCAGGTAATGCTGCCAAGGGATGGAGCGTAAAAAAATGCCCGCAGGGCATTTTCAGGAAGAGCCGGCCGCCGGGCCGGGCTTCCGGTCGGGTCGCTCGCCAATTCAAGTTTAACATAGAATAATGGCCCCTTTTATTCGTAATGCCTGTTACGAATGAAAACCCTGTTCGCTGTTGCAGCCTTCTTAGGGCTGGCTGCTGCAATACATGCCCAGGAATCGCCACAAGACAGTACCGAAGCCGCCGAGATTAAGCTGGATGAGGTATTGGTACGGGCCATTCGGGCGCGGCGCGAATCTCCGGTCACCTTTTCCAACCTGGAACGGCAGCGCCTGGAAAGCCGAAATCTGGGGCAAGACATTCCGGTATTGATGAACTACCTGCCTTCGGTGGTTTCCACCTCCGACGCCGGTGCCGGGATCGGCTACACCGGGATCAGGGTTCGCGGGAGCGACGCCACCCGCGTAAATGTGACCATTAACGGCATACCTTACAACGACCCCGAATCGCACGGCACTTTTTGGGTGAACATGCCCGACTTCGCATCCTCCACAGAAAACCTCCAATTACAGCGCGGAGTAGGGACTTCCACCAATGGCGCCGGGGCCTTCGGGGCCAGCCTGAACCTGCTCACCCAGGCCGTTTCGGAAGAGGCCTATGCCGAGATTTCGGGGGCTGCCGGCAGTTTCGGCACCCACAGGGCCAACCTGCTGTTCAGCTCGGGCCTGCTCCGCGACCGCTTCGAGGTGTCGGGGCGACTTTCCCGCATAGCCTCCGACGGCTATATCGACCGCGCCTCTTCCAGCCTGAATTCCTACTTCCTGCAGGGGGCCTACCGGGACGACCGCCGATTGATAAAAGCACTGCTCTTTGGCGGGCACGAAGTAACCTACCAGTCGTGGTACGGCTTTGATGCGGCCACCCTGTCGGCTGTCGGGGCAGATCCCGACCTGCGCACCAACCGCCGCTACAATATCGCGGGGATTCAGTTCGACCCGGAAGGCAATTTTGAGGGATTTTACGAAAACCAGGTAGACAACTACAAACAGGACCATTTTCAGCTGCACTGGAACGAGGATTGGAACGATGCCCTGCGCACCCACCTGGCGCTCCATTACACGAGGGGCCGTGGATTCTATGAGGAATACGTAGACGACTGGTATTACACGAACGTCCTGTTTGCCCCGGACGCAGCCCTGAGCTTCCTGGGGCTGGGGCCGGTGACCATAGACGGGGAGCTGGTGCAGAGCATGGATTACATTCGCCGGCGGTGGCTCGACAACGATTTCTACGGGGCCGTCTACGCCGCGGAATACGGGAACGGACCCTGGGAAGTTACCCTGGGGGGCGGGTGGAACACCTATCGGGGTGAACATTTCGGAGAGCTCATCTGGGCGCGCTATTCCGGGTCCCTCGAACGGGGCGACCGCTATTACGAGAACGACTCCCGAAAGGACGATTTCAACGCCTTTGCCAAGGCCCGGTTCAGCCCGTCGCAAAAATGGCGGGTTTTCGCCGACCTGCAGTACCGGGGAGTCCGGTACGAGGCCAACGGGGCCGAGACCGGCCTGGTCGACGACCCATTCCGCTTCTTCAATCCAAAGATGGGAGTAACCTACCTGCTCGACACAGCGAACCATTTTTATTTCTCGTATGCCGTGGCCAACCGGGAACCCAACCGCAACGACTACGAAGCCGGGAGCCCCAGGCCGGAGCGGCTGCACGATTTTGAATGGGGCTGGAGGCACCGCAGCGGGGGCTCCACCCTGAACGCCAACCTGTATTACATGCGCTACAAAGACCAGCTGGTGCTCACCGGGGCGCTGAACGACGTGGGGGCCCCGCTGCGGGCCAATGTGGGTGACAGCTACCGCCTGGGCCTGGAAATCGATGCCAGCCTTCGGTGGGGAGAGCGCTGGATGTGGCAGCCCAACCTGTCGCTGAGCATAAACAGGAACCTCGATTATTACTTCAGCCGCGACGGGCAGCTCCAGAACCTGGGCAACACGAAAATTGCGTTTTCTCCCGGAGTGGTAGCCGGCAGCCGGCTGGTTTACCGGCCGTCCACGCGCCTGCAGCTGGCCCTGCTCAGCAAGTATGTAGGGGAACAGTACATGGGGAATTTGGATGCAAGGGCCTCGCGCCTGGAGCCTTACAGCCAGACCGACTTAAATCTCCAATATGTACTGCCTGCCAGGGAGGGCTTCCCCGAGGTCACCTTTACGGCCCTGCTCAACAACCTCTTCGACGCCAAATTCAGCTCCAACGGCTATTTCTATACCTACGACGACGATTTCAGCAATCCCGGAACGGTAACGACCATCGAGGGTAGGGGATACTACCCGCAGGCCGGGATACATTTTCTGGCCGGGGCCAAGGTGCGCTTCTGATTTCGGCCGGCCAGGGGGGCTCCCGGCTGCCTGAAGAATGCTCAATTGCTGACGATCACGGAATTGCCGCTGCGCACGGCCCGATAGTAAAGCAGGTCGTAATACCGGTCTCCGTCGTCGGGACGGTTTAGCATCTGGCCGGTAAACAGGCTGTACTCGTAATCCTCGCAGTCGCAGTGAACCGTCTGCCCGGTAAGCTGGAGGGTGGAACAGCTGTTGGGGGCATGGTTCGGGCAACTGGCCTCAAAAGCCATGTATTGGTCGAAGCCGATATTCATCACGAATACCCCGCGTATGCCCACCCCTGTCGAGCCGATATACACCGGGTTGCCTGCCGAGGTAAGCAGGCTGTACTGGGGCAGGTTCATGTTTACTTCGTAGCGGAAGCCGAATTCCGGCAGGTAGGGATTCCTGTTGGTACTGTCGCGGCTGCAGGCAGTGAGCAACAAGGTCCAAAAAAGCAGCGAAAGGAAGGGGCCGGACTTCATGGCATTTGTTCTTTGTCCACAAAAATCCGTAAATTTTGACTATCTTTGCGTTAAATCCTCTCTAAATAACCTGCAAGCGGTGCTGGTATTTCAGGGGATTTTCTATTTATGAATACAGGATATATGAGTAAGGTTTCCTATTATACGCCAGAAGGATTAAAGAAGTTGAAGGACGAATTGAACCAACTTCGGGATGTGGAGCGTCCAAAGGCTTCCCAGGCCATAGCCGATGCCCGCGACAAGGGAGATCTGTCTGAGAATGCAGAGTACGATGCAGCCAAAGAAGCCCAGGGTCTGCTCGAAATGAAGATCGCCAAAATGGAGGAACTGCTGGCCAGTGCCCGGGTAATTGACGAAACGCAGCTCGACACCTCCAGGGTGCTGGTACTGTCGACCGTGCGGCTCAAAAACCGCCAGAACGGCCAGGAACTTACCTATACCCTGGTGGCCGAAAGCGAAGCCGACCTGAAGTCGGGTAAAATCTCCGTTACTTCCCCCATCGGCAAGGGCCTGCTGGGGAAAAAGGTGGGTGAAACGGCAGAAATCCAGGTGCCCAACGGCACACTCAAATTCGACATTTTAGAAATTTCCCGCTGATTTGGGAGGCGGGTATCTGGCAGGTATGCCGGGAGTTGCTTTTTTGGATTATTATTTAGATATTTACCTAAATATATAACAATTGAACGCCCTTTTCAAATCGCTGAACGACCCAACCCGGCGCGAGATTTTGCAATTGCTCAAGAAATCGGACCGCACGGCCGGCGATATTGCCGACCATTTCTCCATCTCCAAGCCCAGTATTTCGCACCACCTGGAGATCCTGAAACAGGCGGGGCTGGTAAGCAGCCGCAAACAGGGGCAGTACCGGTATTATTCAATCAACACCTCGATTGTGGAAGACCTGCTGCAGTGGGTGCTCGACCTAAAGAAATGAACCATGCGAACAACCTTTAAGAAAGAATGGCCCCTGTTCCTGCTGATGGCCGTACCCTTTGCTTACCTGCGAGCCATCTGGAACGACCTGCCCGAACGGGTGCCCCTGCACTGGAATATTGAGGGAGAGGCCGATCGATGGGGTTCCCGTTCCGAATTATGGCTGATACCGTTCCTCACCGTACTGGTTTATGTCATGTTCCTGCTGGTCCCCCTGATCGATCCCAAAAAGCGCTTATCCGAAATGGGGTCTAAATACACCCAGTTAAAGCTCCTGATGGTCGGCGCGATGTCGGCCCTGGCCGTGGTGATCCTGCACATGGCCCAGAGCGGCGACTCTGTTGCCGCGACTCCCATGCTGGTGGTGATAGGACTCCTGATCGCCGTGCTGGGGAACTACATGAAGACCGTCAGGCCCAATTATTTCATCGGTATACGCACCCCCTGGACCCTTGAAAGCCCCGAGGTCTGGAATAAGACGCACCTCCTGGCCGGGAAGCTGTGGCTGTCGGGAGGGCTGCTGATGATTGTTCTGGCCCTGTTGCTGGAGGGATACGCCCAGTTTGTATCAGTGCTGGTTTTGGGGCTGACCATCGGCCTGATCCCGGTGGTTTATTCCTTCCTGCTGTACCGCCGCACCTCGTGACGGCTGCCGTTTACCATGAGATTTTTGTATCTTGGGAGGGAATAAAAAAGACTCCCATGCCGAGCATCTTCACGCGAATCATAGAAGGCGAGATTCCCTGCTATAAAATTGCCGAGGACGCCGATAATTTTGCCTTCCTCGACATCAACCCGAACAGCAGAGGCCACACCCTCTGTATTCCGAAAAAAGAGGTAAACAAACTCACCGAGCTCGACGAGGCCTCTTACGAAAGCCTGATGCGGTTTGCCCGCAGGGTGGCCCTGGCGGTGGAGCAGGGCACAGACTGCCTGCGCGTGGGGATGACCGTGATTGGCCTGGAAGTGCCCCATGTGCACGTACACCTGATCCCGCTGAATAGCATGGCCGATGCCACCTTCCAGAAAAAAGAACAATTGAGCCCGCAGGAATTCGAGGCTACGGCGGCTGCCATCCGGGCTAAGCTCGGATAAGGCCTGCCCGAAAGGCGTAGCCCAGGGCGACTATCCCGGCAAGGCCCAGCAAGATCAGGATGTAAAAATAGGCATGGAACCGGATGGCGGGCCGGGCCGGTTCTACGGCTTTCTCATAATAGGCCACGCTCCGTTCGATATCTTCTGTCCATTGCACCGGATAGATATCGGTTTTGCACCTGTTGCAATGCAATTCCTGCCGTACTTCCCGGCAAGTGCGGTGGTAGAATCTGCCCTGCACATGGCGCTGGCTGAATCTCAGGGTGAGGTCCTGGCTAAAGCACAGCGGGCAGTTGTTGGTCAGAGGGGCTTCCCCGATCAGGTCGTAGCGTTCCTTTCCCACGATCAGCGGTTTATGCGCAGGGATACCTGCATAACGGTTCCTTCCTTGCCGGAAGACAAGACCTTGACCTTGCCTCCGTGATACTCTTCCACGATGCGCTTCACCAGCGACAGACCCAGGCCCCACCCTCGTTTTTTAGTGGTAACCCCGGGTTCGAAGATTTGCGTCCACCGGGTTTTCGGGATGCCGTGGCCGGTGTCTGATACCAGGATGTTCACAAAGGGCGGGGCCGGGATAATTTCCACCGAAATACTCCCTTTGCCCTTCATGGCGTCTATCCCGTTTTTGACCAGGTTCTCTATGGTCCAGTTGTACAGCGACCGGTTCAGCAAGACCGGCAGATGCTCCACCTCCGATGAAAAGCTGAAGTGAATGAGCCTGGAGCTTCGCACCTGCAGGTATTCAAAGGCATGGCGCGTTTCGGCCACCACATCCTGTTCTTCGAGCCTGGGGAGGGATCCGATCTGCGAAAAACGTTCGGTAATGGTCTGGAGCCGGCCGATATCCTTCTCGATCTCCTCGGTAATCCTGGGGTTCATCTGCTCCGATTTCAGCAGTTCGTTCCACCCGAGCAGGGAGGTGAGGGGCGTGCCGATCTGGTGAGCTGTTTCTTTGGCCATGCCAGCCCACAGCCGGTTTTGTTCCGAGGCTTTGTTGGTCTTGAAGAAGAAGAAGATTACCGTGCCGAAGAGGAAAATAATCAGCAGCAGGGCAATGGGATAATACTTGAGTTTGTTGAGCACTTCGGAATTCCCGTAATAGAGGGTAGCCAGCAATTCCCCTTCGTATTCGATGCGGATGGGATTGTTTTCGTCTTGGAATGTGGCGATCCGCTCCTCGATCCGTTCCCGGTCCTGTGCCGAAATACCGGGCATGTTGTTGATCTTGTACGATCCGTCCGCATTTACCAGGATCATGGGCGTACTGGTGTTGTGCTGCAGCACCTCCAGGTGCAGGTTTCCCAGCTCCTGTTCTTCCGAGAGCCTCAGAAGCTCCGATTGGGCCGTGGCCCAAACCTCCATTTTGTTGCGTTCCTCTTCCTTGAATTTCCTGAAAAAGCTATTGGTGTTCCAGAGGATGAGGCTTACGATCGCAAACGAGGTGATCAGCAGGAAGGCATTCGCAAATTTCTTGGGCGGATTCAAACGCATTTCGCATCCATAGTTGCTTTAAAGATAACTCAATTTAGCCGGAATTGTTGTGAACGGGAACCCTGCCAGGGAAGCCAGGTCGCCTCAATTTTACGTACCTTTGCACCATGACCGATGCCGTGCTGACCCTGACTCCCTCAGACCTGGAATCCCCGAAGCTCCATGCCTATTTATTGGGAACTGTCGGGCCCCGGCCCATCGCTTTTGCCAGTACGGTAGATGCCGACGGCAAACCCAACCTGTCCCCCTTCAGTTTTTTCAATGTTTTCAGCTCACGTCCGCCCGTGCTTGTCTTTTCGCCTTCCCGCCGGGTTCGCGACAACAGCCTGAAGCATACGCTGGAAAATGTGGAGCTGGTGCCCGAGGTCGTGATTAATACGGTTTCCTACGACATGGTTCAGCAGATGTCGCTGGCCAGCACCGAATACCCCAGGGGGGTTAATGAATTTGAGAAGGCCGGCTTCCGCATGGTGCCATCCCTGCGGGTTAAACCCTTTCGCGTGGCCGATTCTCCGGCCCAGTTCGAATGCCGCGTTACCGAGATCAAGCCGATGGGCCGGGAAGGGGGCGCAGGCAACCTCATTTTTTGTGAAGTGGTAACCCTGCACCTGAGGCGCGATATACTGGGGGCCGATGGCATGCCCGACCCGCTGCGACAGGACCTGGTAGCCCGGATGGGCGGGAACTGGTACAGCCGGGCGAATCCGGGGCTTTTTCAAGTGCCCAAGCCGCTGGCCAGCCTGGGCATCGGCATCGATGCCATTCCGGAGGCCATCAGGCAGAGCGCGGTTTTGACCGGGAACGACCTGGGGATGCTGGGGAACGTGGAGCGGCTTCCGTCCCCGGAAGAAGTTCAGGAATTTGCGCAAACCGGGAGCCAGCTGCGCCAATTAATCGATTCGAAAGACATGGGCCGGATCCACCGCAAAGCACAGGATTATTTAGCTCAAAATGACGTATCTTCCGCCTGGAAGACCCTGCTTGCGGCACTGAAATAAGGATACAGAACACTACAGAAGCAACACAGAATATGGAAATACAAGGCAACATCAAACAGATTGACCAAACCAAAACCTTTGGAAGCAATGGCTTTCGCAAGCGCGAAATGGTTGTAACCACCGACGAGCAATACCCGCAGCACATCCTGGTCGAATTCGTTCAGGAGAAGACCGAGCTGCTGGATAAGTTCAAGGTCGGGCAACCGGTGAAGATCAGTATCAACCTGCGCGGACGCGAGTGGACCAGCCCTCAGGGAGAGCTGAAGTACTTCAATTCGATCCAGGGGTGGCGCATTGAGCCCCTGCAACAGGAAAACCCTGAAGGCGGCATACCGCCCGTTCCGCCCATGGAAGCCTTCGAACCCGCCGAGGACCTGCGCGAGGAAGATTACGACGACCTCCCGTTCTAGCGGGGCCAAGGCCGGCGCGGGCAGGCCGAACACCCACAGCATAGATGTCTGTTACCCGTTTTATCGTATCCGGCTTTCGGCGGTTTTTGCCATCGCCCTTTGTGATCGCGCTGCTGCTCAGCGCGCTTACCTTGCTGCTGGCAGCGGCATTTGGCTCGTACCCCGAGGGCGCATCTGCATGGAAAAGCGTGCTGCTTTCCTGGGAAAGCGGGCTCTGGAACCCGGGGTTGCTCGTTTTTGCCTACCAGATGATGCTCATTTTGGTATTGGGCCATGTAGTGGTGCTGAGCAGGCCCATGGAACGGCTTATAGGCCGTATTACCTCCCTGGTGCGGGACGGGGCCTCGGCAGCCTTGCTGGTTACGGCCACCACCGTTCTGGTCGCGCTTTTTAACTGGGGGCTGGGGCTTATCTTCGGGGCCATCCTGGCACGAAAGGTGGGGGAGCATGCCTCCCGCAACGGGATACCGCTGAATTATCCCCTTATCGGGGCCTGCGGGTATCTGGGGCTGATGGTGTTTAACGGGGGGATCAGCGGTTCGGCTGCCATAAAGGCTTCCGAGCCGGGGCATATCACCGACCTGCTTACCGGCATTGTGCCCCCGCAAACGATGAGCCTGCTGCCGGCGAGTATACCCACGGCCGATACCATCTTCGCGCCGGCCAACCTGGGGGTTTCTGCCCTGTTGTTGCTGGTCTTGAGCTCAATGGCCTACTACCTCGGGAAAAAGACGGCGCCCACGCCCATCGACCTGCCCGATTTTGCCGCATCCCAACCGGACGAAAAGCCGGCCACCGGAGCAGAGCGGCTGGATCATTCGCCCTGGGTGGCCTGGATTTTCGGGGCGGTCATTATCGCGGCTTTCCTATTGCAATACCTGCCGAGGCTGCAGCGCCTCGACCTTACGCCCAACATGCTGAATTTCTTTATGCTGGGCCTTGGGGTAGTACTGCACGGAAGCATAAGCCGGTTTGGGAGGGCCGTTGCATCGGCCATCGGGGGGACCTCGGGTATCCTGATCCAGTTTCCGCTGTATTTTGGCATTATGGGCGTAATGGCAGACAGCGGGCTTATCCGCATCATTTCCGATTTTTTCGTAGCTATCGGAACCGGTACCAGCTATCCGATCTACACCTTTATCAGTGCGGGTCTGGTCAATATCTTTATTCCGAGTGGCGGGGGCCAGTGGGCCATTCAGGGCCCGATTATCCTGCAGGCGGCCCTGGACCTGAACGTGCCCCTTGCCAAAGCGCTCATGGCCCTGGCATACGGCGATCAGCTGACCAATATGCTGCAACCCTTCTGGGCCCTTCCGCTATTGGGCATCACCCGGCTAAAGGCCCGGGAGATCTTGCCGTACTCCCTGCTTTTCATGGTAGCGGGCACCGTCATCTTCATCGGGGGCTTGCTTTTTTGGTGAGCGGCACCTTACCTTAGCCCAAAAGAGCCATGTCTGGAGCGCACTATCCCATCCGGTTCCTGGGCGATGCCCTGGTTTTTCCGCCCCCGGAGGCTTCCAGCCGGGAAGGCCTGCTGGCTGCCGGAGGCGACCTGAGCCCGGAACGGCTGCTGCTGGCGTACCGGAGCGGAATCTTTCCCTGGTTTAGCGACGATTCGCTTATTCTTTGGTGGAGTCCCGACCCCAGAATGGTCCTTTTCCCGGAGCGGTTAAAGGTCTCCAGGAGCATGGCAAAAATCCTGCAGCGCGGCGACTTCGCCATTACAAAGAACCAGCGGTTCCCGGAGGTAATAAGAGCATGTGCCCAGATCCGCAGAAAAGGACAGCCCGGAACCTGGATCACAGAAGAAATGGTGGAGGCCTACATACAGCTCCACCGGCTCGGGTACGCGGTGTCGTACGAAGCCTGGCAGGAAGGCGAACTGGTGGGCGGGCTCTACGGCGTTGAGCCGGGAGGTATTTTCTGCGGCGAAAGCATGTTCAGCAAGGTGTCCAATGCCTCAAAGGCCGCCTTTATATACATGGTGCGGGAGCAGGCTGCCCTCGGATGCCGGCTGATAGACTGTCAGATGTACACCCCCCACCTGGCGAGCCTCGGGGCCGAACCTGTGCCGCGCGCCGACTTCCTGCACATACTGCGCGAGAGTCAGAAACAGGCCTGAGGCCGCGAGAGCCCTCTTTCAGTATAAAACGTGGTCGTAATTGGGCGGCAGGGCGTCCCGAAGGGATAGCAAAACACCGGAGCTGTCGAAAACGGCCTCCAGGGTTTTCCGGGAGTGGGTCGCTGTGGTACGCACCATGAGCCCGTAGCGGATCTCGGGGAGCATCAGGTTCTGGTAGGTATTTCGGAAAAGTTGTACTTCTGAGCCGAAGGACTTGCCGGGATAGACCTGCCACATGGCCCGGACACGATGGGCCCCAACCCGGGCCTTCAGCCCTTCCCTGATGGCATCCCAGGTATCCGAGGGCAAATCGGGCGGCTCTATGCCAAAAGCTGTTTGTTCGATGGTCCCATCGGGGTGGAAAGCCACCCGGTATTGCAGGCGCGCCTTGCGGAAGCGCGCTTCAAAACGGATGCCGCCGGAGTCTATCTCCCGGTAGTATCGCAGCATTTTAACCCCTGACAAATGAGGCTCCAATCGCTCGTAGGCAGCCGATGGGAACTGTGCTTTCCGGATCCGGTGGGCCCGCTCGGGTTCGGGCTGTGACCAAAGTGCGCCGCCGCAAAGCAGCAGCCCCAGCAAGCTCAAAAGTTTAAACTTCCTCATACCGGAAACAGTGTACCTCGTGGTCGTTTACCATCCCGGTGGCCTGCATGTGCGCATAGACCACCGTGCTGCCCACAAATTTGAACCCCCGATTCTTGAGGTCTTTGCTGATACGGTCAGAGAGGGGGGTGGTTGCCGGTGCCATTTTGTGGTGCGCCAGGGCATTCTTGATGGGCCATCCGTCTGTAAAGCCCCAGATATAGTTGCTGAAACTCCCGAATTCGTCCCTGATTTTCAGAAAGGCACGGGCATTGGAGATAGCTGCCTGGACCTTCAGGCGGTTGCGGATAATCCCGGGATCGGCCAGGAGCGCCTGCACCTTGTCCTGGTCGTAGGCTGCCACCTTGTTGAAATCGAACCCATCGAAAACCCGTCGGAAATGGGCCCGTTTACGCAGAACGGTTATCCAGCTGAGACCTGCTTGGAAGGTCTCCAGGGTCAGGAATTCAAAAAGGGTCAGGTCGTCCCTGACAGGGACTCCCCATTCACGGTCGTGATAGGCCTCGTACAGGGGGTCTCCGATACACCAGCCGCATCGATGTTTCTCCATAGGCTAAAAATAGCCCAAAAAAGGATACCGGTATTAGCGGACCTGGCGGAGTTCTCCGGCCTGAAAGGCTTCGGGCCAATGGGCCGTAAGGGTCGGATACACGCGGAAAAATTTGCGTCCGTCTTTGCGTCGGATCACCACCTTATGCTGCTCTCCCAATTGCTGCACTTGCTCGACAACGACCAGGTTGCCGTCCAGCCCATGCAGGTTCGCAATGCCTCCCTGTTTGATGATGAAGTTTTTTCGGGGCACCTTCAGGTGTTGGAATTCGCCTTCCGGCTTTACAATCTCCAGGACCGACCCCTCTGCAATCTGATCCTGCTGGGCCGATAGGGTGCCCAGGGAGAAGAGCACCGCAATACTTGTCAATAACACGAATTTTTCCATAATAAAATGATAAAATGATAAAACAACGCTTTCAAATTGATGATTACGTATTAAAGATCGGAAAAATTATAGTAGTATCATAGTTAAATAATAGTTAAACACTTATAAAATGAGAGTAAAACTATTAATATTGCGTGAAAATACTATCATGCAAGACCTTTTACACAACCTCCGGATAGTCATCAACCCGAAGATATACGTCAAGGACCCGCAATCTTCGGATCTGGGCATGCGCATTGTAGAGCAGGGGATTCAACAGATCTCCGAAATCGGGTTCGACCGGTTTACGTTTCGCAAGCTGGGCGAGCAGATCGGTTCGAATGAAAGTTCCATTTACCGGTATTTTGAGAACAAGCATAAGTTCCTGATCTATCTGAACTCCTGGTATTGGGCGTGGATGGAATACCGGCTGGTGCTTATGACCAACAGCATTGCCGACCCCAGGAAAAAACTGGAAAAGGCGCTGGAGGTGCTCTCCCAGAAGGTGGAGGCCGACCCGAACTTTTCGTACGTAGACGAAGTGGCCCTTAACAAGATCGTGGTAAACGAGCACTTCAAACCATTTCTAACGGCCGAAGTGGACGAGGAAAACAAGCAGGGTTATTTTGAGATATACAAACGCCTTGTGGGGCGCTTCGGGCAGATGATCCGCGATTATCGCCCGCAATACCCCTACGCCCTGAGCCTGGCCAGCACGGTATTGTCGGCTTCCCTTCACCAGTATTTCCTTCAGGCCCATTTTCCGACGCTGACCGATTGTAAAGATGCCAGCGCACACACCACTTTTCTCAGACAATTGGTTTTTGCAAAAGTTATCCCCTCCGCCCATGAGTAAACCCATTTACACTGCCTGGCAACGCCTGATCGGATTGCTGAGCCTTGAAAAGCGCGATATCTTCCAGATTTTCTACTACGCCATTTTTGCAGGATTGGTAAGCTTGTCGCTTCCCCTGGGGATCCAGGCCATCATTAACCTGATCCAGGGGGCCCAGGTAAGCACCTCCTGGATTGTCCTGGTAGTGCTGGTTACCCTTGGTGTGGGTTTTGTGGGGCTGCTTCAGCTCATGCAGATCCGGATTATCGAAAACCTGCAGCAGAAAATATTCACGCGCTCGTCCTTTGAATTCGCGTATCGCTTCCCGAAGATCCGTATGAGCGAACTCGAAGATTACTACCCCCCGGAGCTGGCAAACCGCTTCTTCGACACCCTTACGGTGCAGAAGTCTCTTTCTAAAATCCTGGTCGATTTTCCGGCGGCCCTGCTGCAGATCATTCTCGGGTTGCTCTTGCTGTCTTTCTATCACCCGTTTTTTATCCTGTACGGATTTTTGCTGGTCCTGCTGATCTACGTGGTCTTCCGGTTCACTGCGCAAAAGGGGCTTGAGACGAGCCT
>DATIPV010000479.1:0-1743 GCA_035471525.1 Robiginitalea sp. | reverse complement strand
GAACCCTCAACCCTTACGAACACGGAGAATGCTATGTGACGGACGACGGGGCCGAAACCGACCTCGACCTGGGCCACTACGAGCGCTTCCTGAACGTTCGTAAGCGTAATCGAAAAGGAGCGGCGGGGCGAATTCCTGGGGAAAACCGTGCAGGTGGTGCCCCATATCACCAACGAAATAAAGGAGCGCATCCAGATACTGGGCAACAACGGCGACTACGACGTGGTCATTACCGAGATCGGGGGCACGGTGGGCGACATCGAATCGCTGCCCTATATCGAGGCCGTGCGCCAGCTGCTCTGGGAACTGGGCGAGAACAATGCCATTGTGGTACACCTTACCCTGGTGCCTTACCTGTCGGCAGCCGGGGAGCTCAAGACCAAGCCCACCCAGCACTCCGTTAAAACGCTCATGGAAAGCGGGATCAAAGCCGACATATTGGTATGTAGAACCGAGCACCAACTGTCGGATGAGATCAAACAAAAACTGGCCCTTTTCTGCAACGTGAAGAAAGAAGCGGTTATCCAGTCTATAGACGCCAGCACCATTTACGACGTGCCCCTGATGATGAAGCAGGAAGGCCTGGATCGCGTGGTGCTGCAGAAACTGGACCTGCCGCAGCAGCCCGATCCGGACCTCACGCAGTGGACCGAGTTCCTGAAGCGGCTGAAGAACCCCAAAGGGGAGGTATGTGTCGGGCTCATCGGCAAATACGTGGAATTGCAGGATTCCTACAAGAGCATACTGGAAGCCATTATACATGCCGGGGCGGCCAACGAGGTGAAGGTGCGGGTAGAATCCATCCATTCCGAACACATCAGCGCCAACAACGTGCAGCGCAAGATGCAGGGGCTGCACGGGGTAATCGTGGCGCCGGGCTTCGGGGAGCGCGGTATCGAAGGCAAGATCAAGGCCGTGGAATACGCCCGCGAAAAGGGCATCCCCTTCCTGGGGATTTGCCTGGGCATGCAGATGGCCGTAATCGAGTTCGCCCGGAACGTGCTCGGGCTGGAAGACGCCAACTCCACTGAGATGAACCCCAAGACGCCCCATCCGGTCATCGACCTGATGGAGACCCAGAAAACCATTGTCAACAAGGGGGGTACCATGCGGCTGGGGGCCTGGGACTGCGAACTCACCGAAGATACCCTGGCTCACAAGACGTACGGCGGGGCCAGTACCATCTCCGAAAGGCACCGGCACCGCTACGAGTTCAACAATGAATACAAGGCGGTTATGGAAGATTCAGGGCTTGTATTCTCGGGGATAAACGCCAGCACCGGCCTGGTGGAGATCGTGGAAATTCCCACCCATCCCTGGTTTATCGGGGTGCAGTACCACCCGGAGTACAAGAGCACCGTGGCCAACCCCCACCCGCTCTTCGTGGGTTTTGTGAAAGCCGTGCTCAAACACAGCCGGCAACAGACCAATGCCAGTATGGCATAAACTCAGCAATTGGACTTATATTTGCAACTGCTTCGCCCTTGCTCAGGGCCTGATCGGCCCGGCAACCGGTAAAAATCGTATTCATGGAAGAAAAAAAGCTGGATATTAATTCCATCATCGGGTTCGTGCTCATTTTCGGAATCCTCGTTTACTGGTTCTACGCCAACCAGCCCAGCCCTGAAGAGGTCGAAGCCCGCCGGCAGGCTGCCGAGCAGGTGCAGGACTCCCTGGCGCGCCTGCAGCAACCCGAACCCGAACCCGAAACAGATGTCGCCTATCCGTCAGATTCGGTGGCCC
>DATIPV010000478.1:0-5038 GCA_035471525.1 Robiginitalea sp. | reverse complement strand
ACCGCCACGAAATGCTAGACCTGGTGCTTGTAGACGGCAAGGCACGGGGCATTATCGCCCGCGACCTGGTTACCGGGGAAATCGAACGGCACGGCGCCCATGCCGTGGTGTTGGCCACCGGAGGCTACGGCAACGTGTTCTACCTCTCCACCAATGCCATGGGCAGCAATGTAACCGCTGCCTGGCGCGCACACCGGAGAGGGGCCTTTTTTGCCAACCCCTGCTTTACGCAGATCCACCCGACCTGCATCCCGGTCTCCGGCGACCATCAGTCGAAGCTGACCCTGATGTCGGAATCGCTTCGGAACGACGGCCGCATCTGGGTGCCCAAACACCTGAAAGACGCCCAGGCCATACGGGAAGGCACCCTGAAGCCCGGGCAGCTCAAGGAGGAAGACCGCGATTACTTCCTGGAGCGCCGCTATCCGGCTTTCGGCAACCTGGTGCCGCGCGACGTGGCCTCCAGGGCCGCCAAGGAACGCTGCGATGCAGGCTTCGGGGTCAACAAGACCGGAGAGGCCGTGTACCTCGACTTCGCGGCCGCCATCCAGCGTTACGGGAAAGAAAAAGCCCTCACCTCGGGCATCAAGGAACCCGACGCGGAAACCGTCACCCGCCTGGGCGAGGAAGTGGTGGAGGCCAAGTACGGCAACCTGTTCCAGATGTACGAGAAGATCGTGGACGAGAACCCGTACAAGACCCCCATGATGATCTATCCCGCCGTGCACTATACCATGGGCGGTTTATGGGTAGACTACAACCTGCAGACCACCATCCCCGGATGCTACTGTGCCGGGGAGGCCAACTTCAGCGACCACGGGGCCAACCGCCTGGGCGCCTCTGCCCTTATGCAGGGCCTGGCCGACGGCTATTTTGTGCTGCCGTATACCATCGGCGATTATCTGTCTAAGGATATACGCACCGGCAAGATTTCCACCGATAACGAAGCCTTCGACAAGGCCGAAGCCGAGGTGCGCGGCCGACTGGAGCAATTGCTCAACGCCAAAGGCGACAAATCGGTGGATTACTTCCACAAAAAGCTAGGGAAGATTATGTGGAACAAATGCGGCATGTCGCGCAACGCCCGGGGCCTCGAAGAGGCTATCGAAGAAATCGCCGCCCTGCGCAAAGAATTTTACGCCCATGTGCGGGTACCCGGCGGCATGGACGAGATGAACCCTGAACTGGAAAAGGCTTTCCGGGTTGCCGACTTCCTGGAACTGGGCGAGCTCTTTGCCAAAGACGGCCTGCACCGCAACGAATCCTGCGGCGGGCATTTCCGGGAAGAGTACCAGACAGAAGAAGGGGAAGCCCTGCGCGACGACACCAATTTCAAATACGTCGCTGCCTGGGAATACAAGGGCGAGCCCAAGGATGCCGTACTGCACAAGGAGGAACTGGTATTCGAAAACATCGAACTGAAAACGAGAAGCTACAAATAGAACATACGCTATGAATCTGTTACTGAAAATTTGGCGGCAGCAAAATGCCTCCTCCCGGGGAAAGCTCGTGGATTACCCGATCAGCGGAATTGAGGGCGACATGTCATTCCTGGAAATGCTCGACGTGCTCAATCAGGGACTGATCGACAAGGGCGAGGAACCCGTGGTTTTCGACCACGATTGCCGGGAGGGAATCTGCGGTGCCTGTTCGCTCCAAATCAACGGCGAGCCCCACGGTCCCGACCGGCTGATCACCACCTGCCAGCTGCACATGCGCATGTTCAAAGACGGCGACACCATTGTGATAGAGCCTTTCAGGGCCAAAGCCTTCCCGGTGATCAAAGACCTTATGGTCGATCGCTCGGCACTCGACCGCATTCAGCAGGCTGGCGGGTTTATCTCGGTAAACACCTCGGGGAACACCGTCGATGCCAATACCATCCTCATCGAAAAGGCGAAAGCCGATGAATCCTTCAACGCAGCCGCCTGTATCGGGTGCGGAGCCTGCGTGGCCGCCTGTAAAAATGCCAGCGCCATGCTCTTTACCTCGGCCAAGGTTTCGCAATTCGCCCTGTTGCCGCAAGGCCGGGTAGAGGCAACCCAGCGGGTGCTCAATATGGTGCGGCAGATGGACCTGGAAGGGTTTGGGAACTGCACCAATACCGGGGCCTGCGAGGTGGAATGTCCCCAGGGCATTTCCCTGGAGCACATCGCCCGCATGAACCGGGAATACCTGATGGCCTCCGTAAAAGGCTGACGCCTGCGCTTACCGTTAAAACCCGGCTGTTTCCAGCCGGGTTTTCTTACTTTTAGGGAAATCTTTATAGCCTTGACCCCTTCCTTGCATTCCAAATTGCCGGGGCTGAAGCCTTCCATCTTCAGCGAAATGAACCGCATCGCCCTGGAAGCGGGTGCCCTGAACCTGGCCCAGGGCTTCCCCGATTTCGGCGTAGACCCCGAATTGCTTACCCTGCATCGGGAAGCCATGGAAGCCGGGCATAACCAATACGCCCCCATGCCGGGGGTGCTGTCACTGCGGGAGGCGATTGCCGCCAAAACCGAATCGATGTACGGGGCGGCCTACGATCCCGAGTCGGAGATCACGGTAACGGCCGGGGCCACGCAGGCCATTTACTCGGCCATAGCCGCGGTGGTAAACCCCGGAGACGAGGTAATCATTTTTAAGCCGGCGTACGACAGTTACGAGCCCAATGTGATGATCCATGGGGGCGTGCCCGTCCTGCTCCCGCTGCAGGGGCCCGGCTTTCGCATAGACTGGGAAGCCTTCGACCGGGCCCTGGGCCCAAAGACCCGTATGGTGATCCTCAATACCCCCCACAACCCGAGCGGCACCGTGCTGGAAGCCGACGACCTGCGGAAACTGGAGCAGCGGCTCAGCCCTACCAATACCCTGGTACTGAGCGACGAGGTCTACGAACACCTGATCTTCGACGGGCGTGACCACCAAAGCGTCTGCCGCTTTCCGGGCCTGAGGGAACGCGCCTTTGTCTGCGCTTCTTTCGGGAAAACCTTTCACGTAACCGGATGGAAAATGGGTTATTGCCTGGCCCCCCAGCCCCTGATGCGGGAATTTCGGAAAATGCACGAATTCGTGGTTTTCAGCGTGAGCCACGCCACCCAGAAGGCACTGGTCCGGTATCTGAAAAATCCGGCACACTACCTGAACCTGCCCGGCTTTTTCCAGCGCAAGCGCGACCTTTTCCTCTCGGGCCTGGCAGGCTCCCGGTTCTCCTTTACCCCTGCCGCCGGCACCTATTTTCAAGTGGTCGACTATGCTGCCCTAAGCGAAGAAGCCGATGTGGCCTTTGCCGAACGGCTGGCCCGCGAGCACGGGGTGGCCGGCATCCCCATCTCGGTTTTCAACCTGGGCGGGGCCGACCATCGGCAACTCCGCTTCTGCTTTGCCAAGAAAGACGAAACCATCGCACGGGCTGCCGAAATCCTGGGGGCTCTTTAGCGCAGGGCCTGAAACACCCGCCCCACAAACTCCCCGATCTGGGAAGGTTCCAGCCAGCGAAGCACCATAACCAGTTCCTGGTCCGGACATACCACGATAAAGTTGCCCCCGAAACCGGCTGCGTAGTAGATGTTCCCGGGCAGGCCCTCCCACTGGCGTGCCCCGGGCTGGTTCAGCCACCACATATACCCGTAATTGGGGTTTGGCACCGAAGGGGCCACCGCCTCTTCGATCCAGGCCGCCTCTAGCAGGTTTGTGCCGTTCCAGCGCCCGCGCGAAAGGAAGAGCAGCCCGAAGCGGGCCATGTCTTCCGCGCTTATGAACAGGCCGGCGCCGGAGTGGCCGCCGCCCGTAACGGATTGCATTTTCATTCCGTCGATCACCGTCCAGGCGTGGTCGTACCCGTACCACCTCCAGGTGGTCGACGCCCCGATAGGGTCCATAATGCCGGCTTTGAGCACCGCGGGCAGGGGTTGCCGCCAGACCTGGGTCAGCGAATAGGCCAGCACGTTTACCCGAACGTCGTTGTACTCCATTACAGTGCCCGGCTCCAGCAGGGCCCGGTTTTTCCAGTCGTCGATGCCTCCCTCGCGGGGCGGGCGGTCGGCCCAGTCTTGCTGGCCCCACAGGTCTCCCGACCAGTCCGAATTCTGCTGCAGCAGATGGGTCCAGTTTATTTTTGCGTTGTGGGACCCTTCAAAGGTGCCGTCCCAGACGTAGTTTGCCACGGGTTCCTGCAGGCTGCCAATAAGGCCCTTTTGGCGGGCCAGGCCCGCTACGGTGGAAAGGAAGCTCTTGGTAACGCTGAAGGCCATGTCTACCCTCCGGGTTTCGCCCCAGCTGGCTATCAGGTATCCCTTTTTGAGGATCATCCCGGCAGGACCGCCCCTTTTTTTGACAGGTCCCAGCAACTGGTGGTAGGGTTCCTGCTGGAAGCCCTGCAGGATGGCCTGCCTCAGGTCGCGCGACCCGGTATATTCATTCGATTCGGCAAAAGTTACGGCCCGTTGCAGGGCTGCCGCGTCGATGTCCCAGTCGGCCGGCTGGCGCGTGGCCCAATCGGCCCCTCTGGGCGGGTAGTACCAGTCCTGTTGCGCCTGTCCTGCCCAAATTCCCGCGCTGGCGAGTACAAATAGTAATACAAATCTTCTCATGCTGTTTTTACGTATTAAGGTTTTGCGGGCCGGTTGTTCCCAGTTCCCGTCTCATAATCCAGTCTGTCTGTCGGTCGCTGCCTATGTAATACGGGTGTTCCCCGATGATCTCATAGCCGTGGCGTTCGTAAAACCGAATCGCCCCCAGATTCTTTTGCCAGACCCCCAGCCACAGGTAGCGCATGCCTCTCTGGAGGGCCAGGGCCTCTACTTCCCGCAGCATAAGGGCTCCCACCCCTTTCCCCTGGAAAGATGCCGCCACATAGATGCGCTCGATTTCAAGCCCGTCAGGGTCCTTCAATTCGGTCTGGGCCTGGTGGGTGTTGAGCTTGCAGTACCCGGCCAGGGAATCGCCCGACCAGGCAAAATAAAAATTCATATGCGGGTTGGCCAATTCTTCCTGCAGGCGGCTCTTGCTGAAAGCCGTTGAAAGATACTGCCGGAAGTCTTCCGGGTCGTTCTGC
>DATIPV010000477.1:0-3914 GCA_035471525.1 Robiginitalea sp. | reverse complement strand
GGTAAAGATCGTGGTTTGCTGCTGGCCGTCTATTTCAGCGGTAAACCGGACGGTGCCTTCGTGGAATCGCTCACAGTCGCGCTGAGGTTGGTAGCAGGAGGCAAATATCAGGGCCAGGGAGGCCCGCATCAGATTTTTCATGCCATAAATATACGGCTTCCTCTTATCGGCCCGAAACGATTTCGCCGGCCCCGGGCAGATAGGTGCGGAATGAGCCGTCTGAGAAAAACAGGACGATTCGCTCGATTTCCGGTTGATCAGGAGTCGACTCCGGGCCGGAGCCGCTTCCGACCCGGGCTTCTTCAGGCAGGGCCGGGGCAGGAGGGAAGGTGCCTTTGCCGTTCAGCAACCAATACAGGTTTACTTCCGGAAACCGGGCGATTACCTTCATGACAAAATCCAGGCTGGGCCGGTTGCGTCCGCTGAGGAGGTGCGAAATACTGGAACGCTGCACCCCTATGGCATCGGCAAAGGAGCTCGCGTTTAACTCGTAGTGGGCCAGCAATTGTTCAAGCCGTTCTGTAAAAGCCTGGATGTTTATCATTGTATATTAGAATAGAATAAGTAATGGTCCTGCGCCCCCAAGACAATAATAAAAAGTTAAATATAAATAGTATATAAAAACATATAAAACATTGAAATATAATACTATAAGTATTTAATACAAATTGCTAATAACAATTGTAACGCAAAAAAGATTAATCAAGCATATTGTATTACAAATGTAATCATTTTCATTACGAATGTAACGTTAAAGAGGCCTAACTTTGTGATCCATGGCAGGTGGCAAACAGCATATCCCTTTTGAATCGTTCCGCCTGAAGGAGGTGCAGGGCCGTTATCTTCCTCCTGCGCTGCTATCGGCCATCCTTCAAAAATACCTTCCGCCTGAAAGCATTTCCAGCCTCGGGTATTCCGTGCAGCAGCGACACATTTACCAGGTGCGACTCGGATCCGGGCCCGTAAGGGTGTATATGTGGTCCCAGATGCACGGGAACGAATCGACCCCTACCAAGGCGCTTCTGGACCTGATGTTTTACCTGCAGTCCAAACCCGCCAGCGATGCCGGGCTGCTGGAGAAGCTGCAGCTTTGCCTTATTCCGATGGTGAACCCAGACGGGGCCGAGGCCTATACCCTGGTAAATGCCAACCAGGTAGACCTGAACCGCGATGCCGCCGAGCGTACCCAGCCTGAAAGCGTGGTGCTCCGGAAGGCCTTTGAAGATTTCCGGCCCGATTTCTGCTTTAACCTGCACGACCAACGCAGTATATATGGGGTCGGGGACACCGGCGTTTCGGCTACCCTTTCTTTCCTGGCTCCTTCCGCCGACCTGCAGCGGAGCATTACCCCGGCACGGGAACAGGCAATGCGACTCATAGCAGGCCTGGCAGCAGGGCTCGAGCCTGAAATACCCGGGGGAATCGGGCGCTACGACGATTCGTTTAACGCCAGTTGCGTGGGAGACCAGTTCCAGCGGGCCGGGGTTCCCACGCTTCTTGTGGAGGCGGGTCATTTTCCGGGAGATTACGCGCGCGAAACAACCCGGCGAATGGTCTTTGCGGCCCTTCTGGAGGCCCTTCGGCTAATCGCCCGGAAGAGCTATCAGGGGTATACACTGGGCCAATACCATGCAATCCCTGAGAACCGAAAAAATTTTGCCGACATCCTGATCAGGCAACCCGGGCGGCTTCACAAACGCTACAGCGGCCTGCAAACCCTTTTGCTGCAATACGAGGAGCGGCTGCAAAACGGCAAACTGTTGCTGTTGCCTTCCCTGCCGGAAGACGGGCTTACCGAAGGTGCTTTCGGGCATGCTGTCTACGACGCCTCGCGCAGGGAAGATCGGGAGCGCCTTATGGCCCACCCGGCACTCGCAAAATTGTTTTCATAGCCTTTCAGGTCAATAATTGCGTATATTTCAAAAGAATAGTGAATTCGTTACGTAATATTTCTTAATTCACTATTTTTGCCTGAAATTCTTTGAACATGGCCAAAGTTAAACTGGACGAAATAGATCATCAGATCCTCGATATGCTGATCGACAATACCCGGACCCCTTTTACCGATATCGCCAAGAAGCTGTTGATTTCGGCGGGTACCGTTCACGTGCGGGTTAAAAAGATGGAAGAAGCCGGCATTATACAGGGCAGTTCCCTTACACTCGATTATGTGAAACTGGGGTATGCCTTTATTGCCTATGTGGGCATTTTCCTTGAAAAAACCCACCAGACCAAGTTCGTTATGGAAAGGCTGGTCGAGATCCCAAACGTAACGGTAGCCCATATTACCACCGGCAAATTCAATATCTTCTGCAAGATTAGGGCCCGCGATACCAACCACGCAAAGAACATTATATTCAGAATTGACGATATCGAAGGGATCAGCCGAACGGAAACCATGATCTCGCTCGAAGAGAGCATTAACGACAAGAAGCGTTTGATGCATACGATATTCAACGAGTTGTAAGTGCCTGTACAACACCCGCCTGCTTCATGAAATTATCTCAGCTGAAAGATGGGGATTGCCCCCCGTATTACAAAACGTATCTGGACACCCTGTCTCCCGATACGGAGTTGCACCAGCAATTGGAAAGCCAGTTAGAAAATTTCCCCCAGTTCATCGCCAGTATTCCCGGAGACAAATGGCATTATCGGTACGAGGCGGGAAAATGGACTGTGGCCGAGGTGTTGGTGCATGTATTGGATACCGAACGCGTTTTTCAGTACCGGGCGCTGCGTCTGGGAAGGAAAGACCCGACGCCCATGGCAGGATTCGACCAGGATGCCTGGGTGCCTAACAGCCGTTCCCACAGCCATAGTCCGGCAGAGATGATCGAGGAGTATCGGGCGATCCGAACTTCCACCCTTTTATTATTCCGGTATTTTGAGGAAGCCGACCTGTCCTGGAAGGGCACGGCCAGCGGGGTTCCCATAAGCCTGGGTGCTTTGGGCTTTATTATTTGCGGGCACCAGAAGCACCACCGCAACATCCTCCGGTCTCGGTACCTGGGACGTTCCTGAGGCTAGTCGTCCAAATCCAGTTCGCTCTCCAGGGAGCCGTCGTATTCTCCTTCCAATTCGCCGACTGCCGAAATCTGCCTTTCCTCCGGTTCGCCCTCGGCCTCGAGGTCTTCAAAGTGGGAGAGCAGGTAGCTCAGATTGGTGCCGATCTTGACAAGATACAAGGTGTCTGCCGTTTGTAGTTCAACGGCTTCCACCCATTCCCCGCGGGCGTTTTTGAAAGAAATGATGTCGTCATCGCCGTATCCCTGCGGGTACTTTTCCAAAAGAAGCCCCGCCAGTTCGGGACTAATTTTTTTGTAATCGATAATCATACGTTTCATAACGGTTCGGTTGGCCCGGTCCAAAAGGCCGGATTTTACGGTATTCCGAATCTAACCTATTTCCTCAACCGAATGAACAAAGAGTTGTGAAGCGACTTTTTTTTGTGGGTCAACCGCTTATTCTGCGTAGTAATCAAAGGATTGGGCGATCTGGGCGGGGGTTACCTCACGGTTGTAGGTGGCCCTTCCGATCTGCTCCAGCAGGCTGAAATTGATACGCCCAAAGGCGTTCTTTTTGTCGTGCATCAGCAGGGAACCGATTTCTTCCCGCTGCTGCCGGGTGATATCTACGCGGGGGTAGATTGACAGTACAGTTTCCCTGATGGCATCGCAGTCGCGCCTGGGCAGCCCGCAGGCCGACACGGACAAATAGGCTTCCAGCACCATGCCTATGGCAATGGCTTCCCCATGCAGAAGCGGTTCGGTGACTTTGGAATTCAGGAAACAAGATTCCAGGGCATGTCCCAGGGTATGGCCGAAGTTCAGGATTTTCCGGAGGTTTTGTTCGGTCGGGTCCTGCAATACCACCTCATTCTTGAGTTGTACGGAACGGTAGATGTGCGTCATGTC
>DATIPV010000476.1:0-10632 GCA_035471525.1 Robiginitalea sp. | reverse complement strand
CACCTCGCCGGCCTGCAAGGACTATGGCAGCAGCAACGATTCCATTTACAACTATATGTGGGGCCCTACCGAATTTACGGCGACCGGAA
Organism: Robiginitalea sp.; assembly: GCA_035471525.1. Lineage (GTDB taxonomy): Bacteria > Bacteroidota > Bacteroidia > Flavobacteriales > Flavobacteriaceae > Robiginitalea. The sequence goes on along the minus strand of DATIPV010000476.1, from coordinate 10,543 downwards.
CCCTCCTGAATTTCGACCGGACCGATAAACTGAATGACATTGAGGAACCCATCCTTTTTGTCGCCGGCCAGTATGACGAGGCCCGGCCCGAAACCATGTTCCGGTATCAGAGACTCGCCCGGAATGCCCGGGTGGAGATCATCCCGAATGCCGCACATGCCACGATGGTGGATCAACCCGGGAAAGTAGCTGAGGTGATTGGCAGCTTCCTGAAACAGGTTGAAAACGAATGAAAGAGCCACCCCATTCCCTTTCGCCTATGCCACGAATCCCCGTTCGCAGCCGGATAACTTGTTGGCTGACTGCCTGTGCCGCCCTTTTGCTCGCCGCTCCGGTATGCGCCCAGGGCCCTTCGGGCCCAGTGGCGGGTATCCAGATCCGGGAAGTCTTCATCCCCATGTCCGACGGCGTTCGGCTGGCCGCCGACCTGTATATGCCGGCAGATGCCCGCGAAACGGACCGCTTTCCGGTAATTTTGGAATACCTGCCCTACCGCAAGGACGAAGGCCGCAGCCACCGCTTCCCGTTCTATTCCTATTTTGTGCAACACGGGTATATCGTGGCCCGGGTGGATATCCGGGGGACGGGCCGGAGCCAGGGAAAGCTGGTAGACGGGGAGTACTCGGAGCAGGAGCAGCAAGACGGGGTGCAGGCGATCGACTGGCTCTCCAGACAACCTTTTTCAACGGGAAAAGTGGCCATGATGGGCATCTCCTGGGGCGGCTTCAACGCCCTGCACCTGGCCATGCGCCGGCCCCCGGCCTTGAAGACCATCATTTCCCTGATGTCTACCGACGATATCTATGAAGACGATGTGCATTTTATGGATGGCATCATGCACATCGATGCCTACGAGATCGGGCAGGACCTGGCCAATATCCTTCCGGGGGCACCCGATTTTGTGATCGACGAGGATTATTTCAGGGACCGGTTCGACACGGAACCCTGGCTGTTGAAATACAAGCGGCAGCAGACCGACGGCCCGTTCTGGGACCGGGCGTCCCTGAACGCCGATTACAGCCGCATCGACATCCCCATCTTCGCGGTCGGGGGCTGGTACGACGGCTACCGCGATTTCGTGCCGCGCATCGTGCAGCAAGCCGACGTGCCCGTAAAGGCCCTGCTGGGCCCATGGAACCACACCTGGCCCAACCGGGCGAGCCCCGAACCGGCCATTGAGTGGCGGGAGATGGCCGTGCGCTGGCTGGACCACTGGCTGAAGGGGATCGACACCGGCCTGATGGAAGAGCCGGCGGTGGTATACCACCAACGCGACTGGCATGCGCCGGGAGGCGGCCTGACGGAGATACCCGGCAGCTGGAGAAGTGCGGCCGCCTGGCCGGAAAGCCGGGACACCCTGCTCTACCTCCGGCCCGACCACAGCCTCGGACCCGGGCCTGTTGACCTCAGCCATTCCCTGCTGTACAGGCCCACCGTGGGGGTCGAAGCGAGCGGTTCGGTGATGTGGTGGGGCGACTGGGCCCCCGACCAGCGGGCTGCCGATGTGTACAGCCTTACCTACGATTCCGAACCGCTTTCAGACCGCATCGAAATCCTGGGGTTTCCCGAGGTCACGCTTCGGGCATCCGCTACGGCCCCGGCGGCCAACTTTATCGTCCGCCTGTCGGATGTGGCACCGGACGGACAGGTAACCCAGGTTACGGGGGCAGGATTCAACGCCACCCACCTGAAATCGGCTTCGGACCCTCAGCCCCTGGTGCCCGACAGCCTGTACACCCTCCCTGTCGAGATGCATGCGACCTCCTGGACCTTCCGGAAAGGGCATAGGATCAGGCTATCGGTGAGCAATGCGCAATGGCCCATGTTCTGGCCTTCGCCCTACCCCATGAGCACAACCCTTCGCTCCGGGGAGGGGGCACCGTCCCTGCTGCGTTTGCCCATCCCGTCGGAAGGGGCATCGGCCCCGCTCGGGAAGCCTTTCCCCAGGCCTGTGGAAGATCCGGAACTGCCGGGCTATGCATCGCTTGCCTCAGAAACCGTGTCGGGCTTTGCAGAGATCCGGGAAATTACCCGGAACGAGCGCACCCGCACCACCACAGTACTCGCCACCAATTCCGGAAGCGACCGCTACCCCTGGGGTATTGTCCATTATAGCGAAGCCATTACGCACCAGGTGGGCGATGATGCCCCGGCCGAAGCGCGCGTTCAGAGCACTTACACCACCACCGTGGAACTGCCGGGGCGCACCCTGAAATGGACCGGGGTACTCGATTTCTCGAGCGATGTTCAGCATTTCTACTACCGCTACACCCGGAAACTGGACGAAAACGGCCGGCTCATCCGGGAAAAACAGTGGGAAGAAACCATCCAGAGACAATAGGCCCCTGCAAGGCCCGGGCAAAACCAGGGCAGCGGCCCGGATTTGTGGAAAGCGATTAATTACTACATTTAATCCAACCAAACCGCAAAGCCATGTTCCGGTTTCTACGCAAGCTCCGGCAGCAACTGCTCTCCCAAAGCGAATTTTCGAAATACCTGTTCTACGCCATAGGCGAAATCGTGCTGGTCGTATTCGGCATCCTGATCGCGCTGCAGATCAACAACCGCAACGACTTGCGGAAAGAACGGGAAAAGGAGCTCCATTACCTGCAGAACATCAAGACCGACCTGAAATATAACATCGAGGAACTGGAGCGGTACATCGGCATCCGAAACCAGTGCATCGAATTGGCACAAACCATCATAGACCACATAGAGGGGAAGCCCATTGAGGATATCGAAGCATTCAGCGACCTGGGGATGCCCATATATAACTGGCAGAAATTCTACCAGAACAACAATACCTTCCAGGAGCTGATCAATTCGGGAAACCTGGCCCTGCTATCCAACGATTCGATCAAAAACCTGCTGCTCGACATCGAATCGCTCTACAAGAAAATGAAAAGCGAGGAAGACCATTACCGCTTCGACACCGAAGAATTGATCTACAAGCCGCTGTACAACACCATGGACCTGGTACCGATGATCAGCAATTTTGAGTATCGGGTTACCAACGGGGCCTCGGGCAACTTCAAACCCCTGCCCGACGACTATTTCAACAGTTTTTTGAGGGACGGCCGCATCAAGAACGGCTTTATGATGACCATTTTGGAATTTTCTACCATGAACGGGCAGATGGAGGAAATGAAACAGATGTCCCTGGAGCTAATTCGGCAGATCGACCGGGAGATGCAACAGTAACTGACTTTGCAAGGGACGGGTGCGGCAAACAACCCCGACCCTCAAACCCGCCTGCAGGAAACCCCGGGGGCTCGAATCGCGAGCGGACCTCACCCGCAAAGGCCCGCCCAGATGCGATGCGACGAACCTAAAAAAGCGGCCCCTCCCGGGGCCGCTTGCTTTTGTTATACGGCCTTCTGGCCGGATGGAACCGACGGTTAGGCCAGGTCGAACCGGTCCAGGTTCATAACCTTGTCCCAGGCCTTCACAAAATCGGTCACGAACTTCCGTTTGGCGTCGTCGCTGGCATAAACCTCGGCCAGGGCGCGAAGCTCCGAATTCGATCCGAAGATCAGGTCGAACCGGGTTCCGGTCCATTTGAGGGCCCCTGTTTTGCGGTCGCGTCCCTCAAAGATTTCCCGATCGGCATCCACGGGATGCCATTCGGTGCCCATGTCGAGGAGGTTTACAAAGAAGTCATTGGTCAGGGATCCGGGCCTGTCGGTGAAGATACCGTGTCCGGAGCCGTCATAATTGGCGTTCAGTGCGCGCATGCCTCCTACCAGCACGGTCATTTCCGGAGCCGTAAGGGTCAGCAACTGGGCCTTGTCTACCATCAGGTGTTCCGATTTTACCGAAGAGTGTTCCTTCAGGTAGTTGCGGAAGCCATCGGCAAACGGCTCCAATGCCTCAAAGGATTCGGCATCGGTCATTTCCGCAGTGGCGTCGGTACGACCCGGCGCAAAAGGTACCGTAACGGCATGGCCGGCATCCCCGGCAGCCTTTTCAACGGCAGCGCAGCCACCCAACACGATCAGGTCGGCCAGGGAAACCTTCTTGCTGCCGCCTTTGGCGTTGAACTCCTTCTGGATTTTGGTAAGGGCATCCAGTACCTTGCCCAGCTGCACCGGGTTATTGGCTTCCCAGTGTACCTGGGGCTCCAGGCGCACCCGGGCCCCGTTGGCACCGCCGCGGAAGTCGGAGCCCCGGAAGGTGGAGGCAGAGGCCCAGGCCGCTCCCACCAGCTGGGGCACGGTCAGGCCGGAAGCCAGGATGCTTTTCTTCAGGGCTTCGATATCCTTCGCGTCGATCAGGTCATGATCCACTGCAGGCACCGGGTCTTGCCAGATCAGGTCTGCCTTTGGTACTTCCCGCCCCAGGTAGCGCGCTTTCGGCCCCATGTCGCGGTGGGTAAGCTTGAACCAGGCCTTTTGATAGGCTTCCTTGAATTCCTCAGGGTTCTCAAGGAAGTGCCTCGAGATCTTTTCATACGCCGGGTCCATCCGCAACGAAAGGTCGGTGGTCAGCATAAAGGGCGCATGCTTCTTGTTCGGGTCGTGGGCATCGGGCACGGTACCGGCTCCTGCCCCGCCTTTCGGCTTCCACTGGGAGGCGCCCGCCGGGCTCTTGGTCAGCTCCCATTCGTAGCCAAACAGGTTCTCCAGGTACTTGTGGCTCCACTTGATAGGCGTATCGGTCCAGGCGCCTTCCAGGCCGCTGGTTATGGTGTCTGGTCCTTTACCGGATTTGTAGTTGCTCTTCCAGCCCAGGCTCTGCATTTCAATGGGCGCCCCGGCCGGTTCGGCCTCCACGTATTCGCTGTCTTTGGCGGCCCCGTGCGTTTTTCCGAAGGTGTGCCCCCCGGCGATGAGCGCCACGGTCTCATAGTCGTCCATGGCCATCCGACCAAAGGTCTCCCGTATGTCGCGGGCGGCAGCAACCGGGTCGGGGTTGCCGTTGGGGCCTTCCGGGTTAACGTAGATCAGGCCCATGTGGGCGGCTCCCATCTGCTTCTCGAGCTCGCCTTGCGCGTTGTAGCGCTCCTTATTGCCCAGCCACTGCGCTTCGGAACCCCAGTATATATCTTCTTCGGGTTGCCAGATGTCTTCGCGCCCGCCGGCAAAGCCGTACATGGGCAGGCCCATGGATTCGTGGGCCACGTTGCCGGCCAGGATCAACAGGTCGGCCCAGGAGATTTTCTTCCCGTATTTCCGTTTGATCGGCCACAGCAGCACCCGGGCCTTATCCAGGTTGGCATTGTCGGGCCAGCTGTTCAGGGGCGCAAAGCGCTGGGCCCCGGTACCCCCGCCGCCACGGCCGTCCGAAATGCGGTAGGTCCCTGCGGCGTGCCAGGCCATGCGGATAAAGAACGGCCCGTAATGGCCGTAATCGGCCGGCCACCAGTCCTGGCTGTCGGTCATCAGCTTCCTCAGGTCCTTCTTCACCGCCTCCAGGTCGAGCGACCGGAAGGCCTTGGCATAATCAAAATCCGGGTCCATCGGATTCACTTTCTCAGAATGCTGACGCAGGATGTTAAGGTTCAGGGAGTTGGGCCACCAGTCTCGGTTGGTGGTACCCCCTCCGGCCGCTTGTTTCAGGTCGCCGTTCAGAAAAGGGCAATCGGCAGGGTTCCCTTGCATGTCATTTCCCATGGTGTTCAGTAAATTTTAGTTGTTAGACATAAAACTATAATAATATTTTCTTATCGAAATGGATTTGGTATCGATATAATTTATGATGATTCGACAAAAACTATGGCCTCCCCTGCCACGCAGCGGGCAGCCTTTAATTTACGAAAGTTCCGACTCTTAAAAAAGGAGATCCTCCCTTAAAATAGACTGGCTGAGAACCTATTCGGGCCGTGGCTCAGGTTTTTGGCCCTTTCCCGGGATGTGCATATATTTTAAGCTATTCAGGCCGGGACAGGTCGCCCGTCAGGCCCCGAAACCGAACCCTTTGAGCCCGACCCCCATTACCAAACCCGGGCCTGATCGTATGCGGCCAGCCTGCTTGAATATCGGGCCGAGAATTGTACCTTTACGCCGTCCAAATGCGGTGGTGCTGCCTTAACTATTTCCCATGAAAATCGAAGAGATCGAAAATATTGAACTGAGCAAGCTGGAACTCCGTGATTATGAGGAAATGAAGGAGGTCATGCGCTCTTCTTACCACACCATGCCGGAAATGTACTGGAAGGAATCCCAGATCGAATCCCTGATCCGGAAATTCCCGGAAGGCCAGGTGGTGATAAAAGTAAACGGGCAGATTGCCGGATGCGCCCTGTCCATAATCGTCGAATACAATAATTTCGGGGATGGGCACACCTATTCGGAAATTACCGGGAAATATACCTTCAACACCCATTCAGACATCGGGGACGTGCTTTACGGCATCGATATTTTCATCAAGCCCGAATTCCGGGGCCTGCGACTGGGCCGTCGACTCTACGATTACCGCAAAGAGCTCTGCGAGAATCGGAATCTGAAGGGGATCGTATTCGGGGGGCGGATCCCGAATTACCACAAATACCAGGACAGGATGGCTCCCAAGGAGTACATCGAAAAGGTGCGCCTGCGCGAAATCCACGACCCGGTGCTCAATTTTCAGATCTCCAACGACTTCCACCCCATCCGGGTCCTGAAAAATTACCTGGAGGGAGACAAGGCGTCCAACGAATTCGCGGTGCTGCTGGAATGGAACAACATCTATTACGAAAAGCCCCTGAAGATCGCGCGCGGGCCCAAGAAAATTGTGCGCCTGGGGTTAATTCAATGGCAGATGCGGCCCTACCGGGATGTTGACGAGCTTATGCAACAGGCCGAATACTTTGTGGATGCCGTCTCGGGTTACCGTTGCGATTTTGCCCTGTTCCCGGAATTCTTCAACGCCCCGCTCATGGCGGAATTCAACCACCTCTCCGAAGCGGACGCGATACGGGAGCTGGCCAAACTCACCGAAGGGATAATCGAGCAGTTTTCAGGGCTGGCCGTCTCCTACAACATCAACATCATTTGCGGAAGCATGCCCGAGGTGGTAGAGGGGACCCTCTATAACGTGGGGTATCTGTGCCACCGGGACGGCAATATCGACCGGTACGAAAAGCTGCATGTGACCCCCGATGAATCGAAGGTCTGGGGGATGAAAGGCGGAAGCTTTCTGAAGGCCTACGATACGGATTGCGGCAAGATCGGGGTACTCATCTGCTACGACACCGAATTCCCCGAGCTGGGAAGGATGCTCGCGAACGAGGGTGTAAACATTCTCTTTGTGCCCTTTCTGACCGATACGCAGAACGGGTATTCGCGGGTGCGCTACTGCGCCCAGGCGCGGGCTATCGAAAACGAATGCTACGTGGCCATTGCGGGCAGCGTGGGCAACCTGCCCAAAGTGCACAACATGGATATCCAATTTGCGCATTCCATGGTCTTTACCCCCTGCGATTTTGCCTTTCCCACCAACGGGATCAAGGCCGAGGCCACCCCGAACACGGAGATGATCCTTATCTCAGATGTGGACATCGACCTGTTGAGCGAACTGCACCAGTACGGCAGCGTGCGCAACCTGAAAGATCGCCGGACCGACCTGTACGAGCTGCGGAAGCGCTCCTGAACCACCCGACTGCCCGATTGCTTTTTCGAGCTACAACCAAAGTGGATTTTACTTATATTCAAGCTTTTAATACCGGATGCCTGCCCGGGTACCGCATCGGCCTGCGGGTCGGATTCCCCGGGAGATATCCGTACAACGTATTGGTAACCAACTAAATATACCTTGCATGAAAAAGCTAATCGCAGAATTTATCGGCACCCTCTGGCTGGTGCTGGGCGGGTGCGGCAGTGCCGTACTGGCTGCCGGGTACCCTGAACTGGGAATCGGCTTCGCCGGGGTAGCCCTGGCCTTCGGCCTTACGGTCGTAACCATGGCCTATGCCATCGGACACATTTCCGGATGCCACCTGAACCCGGCCGTATCCATCGGACTCTGGGTAGGGGGGCGCTTCAACGGCAAAGACCTGATGCCCTATATCGTGGCCCAGGTTTTGGGCGGGCTGGCCGGGGCGTGGGTCCTCTACCTGATCGCCTCCGGGAAACCCGGGTTTGAAATGGGAGGTTTTGCAGCCAACGGCTACGGGGAGCATTCCCCGGGGGGATACGGGATGCAGGCGGCCCTGGTAACCGAAGTGGTTATGACCTTTATGTTCCTGATGATCATACTGGGTGCCACACACGGGAAGGCCCCCGTCGGTTTCGCCGGCCTGGCCATCGGGCTGGGCCTGACCCTTATCCACCTGATAAGCATCCCGGTGACCAACACCTCGGTTAACCCGGCCCGCAGTACCAGCCAGGCATTGTTCGTGGGCGACTGGGCCATGGTGCAGCTCTGGCTGTTCTGGGTGGCCCCTGTACTCGGTGCCGTTCTGGCAGGGCTGGTGTACAAGTGGCTCTCGCCCGAGGCACCCCAGCAATAGAACCTTTGCAGGGCAGGGGCCGTTCGCTCGGCGCCTGCCCTGTAGCTCTGGCCCTTTTCATGAAAAAATCCGCAGCTCTTGCCCTCTTGTCGGTTTTGACCCTCTCTGCGCCTGAAGCGCAGGGTCAGGATGCCACCCATCGGGGGAACTACGGGGAACTGACCGCGCTTTTCGAACAGTGGCGCCTATTTGAAACCCCCCCTATGCGCAGCGGGGCCCCCGATTATTCAAGGGCCTCGCGGGAGCAGCGCCGGCCCGCCTTCGAGACATTGCAAAACAGGCTCCTGCGTATCGATACCACCGGATGGCAGGTCGCCCAAAAAGCAGACTGGATGATCGTCCGGGCCGAGATGAACGGCTACGACTTTAACGAGCGTGTTCTGAAACCCTGGGAGCGCGACCCGGCCTTTTACAAATCGGTCTGGACCGAGCGCAGCGATGTGCCCGCCCACGAGGGCCCCACCCACCATCGGATCACCGAGCTCTGGACCTATTCCTTTCCCCTCCCTGACGGGCAGCGCCAGCGCCTGCTGGCAGACCTGCAGGTAATTCCCCCCCTGAATGCACAGGCCCGGGAAAACCTGAGCGGGAACGCCCGGGAATTATGGCTGGCAGGGATACGGGATATCCGGCAACAGGCTGCCGACCTGGAGGAACTCGGGGAGCGACCCGGGGTGGCCTCCGACCTTCCCCTGGCCAAGGCCATACGGGACGCACGGGAATCGACGGAAGCCCTGGCCGCCTGGTTGCAGGCCCAGGCGCCCTCCAAGACCGGCCCATCGGGCATCGGGAAGGAGCACTACACCTGGTACCAGCAAAACGTGCATCTGGTCCCCTTGAGCTGGGAGGAGGAAGTGATGCTCCTGAGGCGCGAACTGGCCCGGGCCTGGTCTGCACTTAAGCTGGAGGAGCACCGGAACCGGGAGCTCCCGCCCCTGGAGGCCGCAGACAGCCCAGAGGCCTATGAGGCCCTGTCGGAAAAAGCCGCCCAGAGCCTGCTGGTCTTCCTGGACCGGGATGCCATGGTCAGCGTGAAACCTTATTTCGAGCCTGCCCTCCGGGAACACCTGGGCAGTTTCGTCCCGGAGGAACGGCGCCATTTCTTCTGGATAACGGCCCACCACGACCCCCGGCCGCTTTACTCCCATTTTTATCACTGGTTCGAGCTGGCCCGCATGGACCGGGAACCGCATGCCAGCCCGGTGCGCCGCGGACCCCTGCTGTACAACATTTTCGACTCCCGCAACGAGGGCATGGCCACGGCCGTGGAGGAGTTTTTCATGCAGGCCGGCCTGTACGACGACCAGCCGCGGGTGCGGGAAATCGTGTATATCCTCCTGGCGCAGCGCGCAGCGCGCGGCCTGGGTTCGCTCTATGCCCACGCCAACCTGATGACCATGGAAGAGGCCGGGGGCATCCACTCCGAATACACCCCCCGCGGGTGGATGAAAACCGAGAAGGAACTGCTGCGCTTCGAACAGCACCTGTACCTGCGCCAACCCGGATACGGGACCAGCTATATTACCGGCAAGTACCTGCTGGAACAGGCCCTTATGGAATTTGCCCGGCACGAGGAACAGCACGGGCGTTCTTTTCAGATGAAGACATTTTTGGACCGGATGAATGCCATCGGCAACATTCCCGTTTCCCTGGGCCTGTGGGAACTCACCGGGCGGCCGCCGAACCGCTTTCCCTGACCACCCCCCGGGGTGCTCGTGGAATAGGGCCGGAAAGGGAACCGGCACCAACGCAAAGCCTATGCAAACCTGGATCGTGCTGCTTCGGGGCATCAATGTGGGGGGGCGCCACCTGCTCCCCATGAAGGAACTGGTCGGGCACCTGCAAGCCGATGGCTTCCGGGCGGTTCGCACCTACATCCAGAGCGGCAACGTGGTGCTGCAAGGCAACGAACGGCCCGGCGACCGCATCGGCGAGCTGATCGAAAGGCATTACGGATTCCGGCCGGCCGTTTTCGCCCTGAGCGCGGAAGAACTTCGGGAGGCGGCGGACGGGAACCCTTTTGAGTCCGACGCGGGCAAAACGGTACATTTTTTCTTGTGCTCGCCGGAGCCCAGGCACACAAACTTAGCCCTGCTGGAGTCTGTCAAAGGCCCC